>SLGS01000070.1 GCA_007136565.1 Clostridia bacterium
GATTCCATGGCCGTCTATCGGGGCATGGATATCGGTACCGATAAGCCGGGCGGATCGGCCCGGACCCGGGTTCCTCATCACCTCGTGGATATCGTGGACCCCGACCAGGATTTCAGCGCGGGCGACTTCAAAGCGAGGGCCAAGGCCGCCATAGGGGACGTGTCATCGCGGGGTCGGCTTCCCCTGGTGGTGGGCGGTACGGCTCTCTACGTCAGGAGCCTCTTGTACGATTATCCCCTGGCGAAAGTGGGCTCGGACCCCGATCTGCGCGCTAGTCTCGAAGAACGCGAGATTCGCGAGGGAGCAGGCACCCTGCACCGCATGTTGGAATCGATAGATCCCGATAGCTCCGCGAGGCTCCACCAGAACGATCTCCGACGCATCATACGCGCCATAGAGGTCCACAGGCTAACCGGGACGACCATGACCCGGTGGAGGGAGTCGACCCCGCCCGAGATGTCCTACAGGGCCCTCCTGGTGGGACTTTGGAGACCCCGCGAAGAGATTTATCGGAGGATAGACACCCGGGTGGAACGCATGTTTGAAGAGGGACTGGTCGACGAGGTGCGGCAGCTCCTCGAGACTTACCCCGGTCTCGGGAGGACGGCATCCCAGGCCCTGGGTTACCGGGAGGTCTTGACCTACCTGGCGGGGGAAATCGATCTGGGGTATTGCGTCGAGTTAACCAAAGCGAACACGCGGAAGTTCGCCAAGCGCCAGTTGATGTGGTTTCGAGGTGAACCGCAACTTCGCTGGGTCGATGCCGCGGCGGCTCCCGAAAGGGTTTCAGAATTGATTGGGATCTGGTCGATGAATTTACAAAACTCGTCCCATTGCCCTGGAGGTATCGGGGGCGTTTCGTCGAATACTGCTTCTAAGAGGCAATAGACAGTTGGCATGATGCAGGGTCGGAACCGGAACCGAGGTTTTGCGGAGGAGGAGATTCCGTTGGACCAGATACCCTCCATTGTAGGTGTCCGTAATCGCGGATATCTCCGGTGCCCCGGCTCGCATGTTACCCCCACTTACTCCCACTCCAATTCCCAGGATAATAGTGTTCGACCGGACGAGCAGACACCATCGGTGCGTCTCGATCCCCGCGCATGCCGCGGGATGGCCACCGATGCTGCGGGTGACCCAGGGTGTCGCGATAACCTCCCGGGGACCCGAAAGACCACATCCGAAGACACCAAGTTCTCCGGGAAAAGTAACCCGGAAATGGAAGAGAGGGATCGGATGAGCATGATCAGCACCGAAGGAGTTACCGTGGAGTACCTGTGCTTTCGCTGCGGACGCCAGGGGATAATGGTCGTCAATCCCCCGACCACCTCTTCAATGCGAGCTATCCCCTCGAGTGAAGTCACGTGTCCCGGTTGCGGGACCACCGTAGTTGGACGGCCGGTTATGGAGTCGACCGCAAGTCGATAGAATTTAGCTCGATGGAATCAAGATGAGCGCCTAAACTCAAGAAAATCAAAAGAATTTGGTCAAAAGGAGAGATTCTTCGGAATCTCTCCTTTTGCTGTGGAGGAGTTGCGGGGGGAGCGGAGAATACATAGAGTGGAGACAGGTGGGGCAAAGTGGGGAATTTGGGGGATCTACTGGGGGTCGGCCGAGGTGTTCATGGGTGAATACCAACATAATTTGGACGAAAAGGGACGCGTAACGGTGCCCGCCCGCTTTCGAGAGGAACTGGGAGCGGAGTTCGTCATGACCAAGGGCCTCGACAAGTGCCTTTTCATTTACTCCGTCCCCGAGTGGGAGGCCCTCACCGAGAAACTCCAGCAGCTGCCCTTCACGCGCTCCGACGCCCGATCCTTTGTCCGTCTCTTCTTTTCGGGGGCGGCGCGTGCCAGTTTCGATTCCCAGGGCAGGGCGTTGATTCCCAACAATCTCCGCGAGTACGCCGGCCTCGGCAAAGAGTCCGTCGTAATCGGTGTCGGGTCGCGAATAGAGATATGGGATCGAGACGAGTGGGATCGATTCCAGGATGTCGCAGAAGAAAGTTACGAACAGCTGGCCGAGGAATTGACGGATTTGGGGTCTTTGTTTTGATCTATCACAGTCCCATCATGGTTGAAGAAGTCCTGGAATTGCTGGAGCCCGGCTCCGGAGAAATATACGTGGACGGAACCATTGGTGGGGGAGGACACGCACTGGCGATGGCTCGGCATCTAGGCCGGGATGGGCGAATCGTCGGAATCGACCGGGATCGAGAAGCATTGGAGGAAAGCGCGAAACAGCTCTCTTCGGTCACCCCGCGGGTGGACCTGGTTTATGGGGACTGGAGACGTATCGATGAGCACCTGGATTCCTTGGGGATCGAGGCCACCCATTGCCTCCTATTGGATCTCGGCGTCAGTTCCCATCAACTGGATCGCCCCGAAAGGGGTTTCAGTTATCGCTACGAGGACGCGCCCCTGGACATGAGAATGGATGCCGAAGCGGGAGTGACCGCCGCCGATATCCTAAACGATTATTCCCAGGAAGATCTGAGCCGAATAATCGCGACTTACGGTGAGGAACGATGGGCGTCGCGGATCGCAAAATTCATCGTGGCCCGAAGACCGATGCGAGTCGTGCGGGATCTCTTGGACGCCGTAAAGGCGGCCGTACCGAGTTCGGCTCGACGGGAGGGACCGCATCCCGCCCGAAGGACTTTTCAGGCGATCAGGATGGAGGTTAACCGGGAGATGGAGGGCTTCGAAGAGGGGCTCATGAAAGCCATTTCCTCGCTGGCAGTCGGGGGACGCATGGCAGTAATAAGCTTTCACTCCCTCGAAGATCGCCCGGTAAAGCGTCTCTTCCGATATCTGTCCATGGATTGTCGCTGTCCACCCGACTTACCCATATGTGCCTGCGGAGGGCCGGTGGCCGAGGATTTGACCCCGAAGCCCGTTACGGCCTCCGCCCGCGAGAGCGAGGAAAACCCGAGATCGACCTCGGCCAAACTCAGGGCGATTAGGATCACCGATAATCCGACGGAGGCCATCATGGAGAGGAGAGGGGGATCCCAATGGCGGTGACCGCAAGGGAGTTGGAAGAAAGGGCATATCGCAAGAAACGCGCCAAGAGGCGAGTTTCCGATCGTCGTGCCCGCGATGCAAAAAAGAATCCCAGGCGCCCGGTCCGTCCTCGCAGCCGCAAACCATCACCGGTCTCAAGGCTTCGCAAGAGCTTATCGATCTCTTTGAGGTCGGTCCAAATCGTGGGATCCATACTTCTTATCTTCGCCGTGGCCATCGGAGTAGTGGGCGGTCGTGCGGCTATAGCCGATCGCGGCTACGAGTTAAACCGTCTCCGCGCCGAGTTGCAAGAGGCGAAGGCGCAAACGGATAGCCTCGAATCCCGCGTGGCCACCCTGCAAAACCCCGATCGCATAGCGGCGGCAGCTCACGCCATGGGCATGGAGCCGGTGAATTCGGCCTCCTCGGGTTTCAACGATGCCCTCATCGCATCACAGTCCCCGGGGGCAGTATCTACTTCTACAATGCCGGCGGAGTCACCGGTTGAACTGCGAGAGTTTCCCGGCATCTCTTCCTCACGTCCCGCTCCATCGCGTATAGTATTGGAGTTGGAGGCCACCACCGAACCCCCGCTGCAATTCGCGGGTCTTCGCGAATGGGGGGGCATGGTCCTGAGATGGTTAAAGGGATCGACTCCCATCGAAGCCCATAACTAACCAATTGAAGGACTCCAACAAATGTGAAGGTACCCGGTAGGAGGCGCGAACCACGGCATGAGATCTCCCGGCACGGCCCTCAGGACGAGGGTTCTTCATGTACTAATTCTCTTCTTTTTGGCGCTCCTCATGCTGACGGCCAGGTTGGGATACATCCAACTCGTCCGTGGCGGGGAACTGGGTGAACGGGCCCAGGTGCTGCGGACCCGGGAGATTTCCATACATCCCAAAAGAGGTGCCATCCGGGACATCCACGGGCGCGAGTTGGCCATCAGCGTGGACGTCGACTCCCTTTATGCCGTCCCCGCCGAGGTGGTCGATCCCCAGGTTGCAGCGTCATCCCTCGCACCGATAGTCGGTTTGGCCGAAGAAGATCTGGTGGAACGCCTATCCCGGGCCACATCCTTCGTTTGGATTCAGCGCAAGATGTCCACCGACATGAGTGCCGCGGTACGGGAACTGGACCTTCAAGGTTTCCATTGGACGAGGGAGAGTGAGCGGTATTACCCCAAGGGCGATCTGGCCGGCCAACTGCTGGGTTTTGCCGGTATAGATAACCAGGGACTCGAAGGGGTCGAGTTTACGTACGATGACGTGCTCCGCGGCGAAGGTGGTTCCATCGTCGTGGAATTCGATGCCGACGGCCGCCAGATTCCGAGGGCCACGTACAGCCACTTTCCCGCCACCCCGGGGCACGACATATACCTCACGATCGACGAAGTCTTGCAGTACGTGGCGGAGAAGGCCCTGGCCCGGGTGGTGGAAGAACAGGATGCCCGGGGTGGGGTAGTGGTGTTAATGGAACCCGCGACGGGCAGGGTCTTGGCCATGGCTTCCAGTCCCGGGTTCGATCCCAACAGGTGGGCGGAGTTTGAACCGTCATTGTGGCGGAACCCGATCATATCCTCTCCGGATCACCCCGGATCCGTGTTCAAGCCCATAACCGCCGCCGCCGCGATAGATGCCGGCGTCGTCAATGGCGATACTCGCTTCCACGATCCCGGTCACATACGGGTGCCCGGCGCCACCATCCGCAACTGGGACCTCGGCTCCCTCGGGGATACGGATTTCAGGACGGCTTTTGCCAAGTCCGCCAACGTAATTTTCGTCAAGGTGGCGCAGAATCTGGGAATGGATCGATTCTACAACTACCTTCGAGATTTTGGATTTGCTTCGCCCACCGGGATAGCGCTGCCGGGGGAGGCCGACTCCATTATTCCCGAGCAATCCGGTGCTAGACCCGTCGATCTCGCCGTCATGTCCTTCGGGCAAACGCTGGCGGTTACACCGCTTCAGCTGGCCTCGGGAATGTCCGCCATAGCCAATGGTGGGGAGTTGATGCTCCCTCGCATCGTCGACGGTGTATCCAGGGATGGGATTTTCGAACCAACCGGGCCCGAGGTTCTTCGCCGGGTGATAAGTGAGCAGGCGGCGGCTCAGGTCCGCGATCTGATGGTTTACACCGTGGAGGAGGGTACCGCCGCCCCCGCTTCCATCCCCGGATACGTCGTGGGTGGCAAGACGGGTACAGCTCAAAAGACCGTAGACGGCCGGGTATCGACGGAGGATTTCATCTCGACGTTCGTGGGTTTCGCACCGGCCTTAGAGCCCGCCGTACTGTGTTTTGTTGCCGTGGATGAGCCCAAGGAGGATAGGTTCGGCAGCGTGGTGGCGGCTCCCATCTTCAAAGAGGTGGTCGCCGAGGCCCTGAGGCATCTTGACGTTCCCCCGGACCGCCCCGAAGAGGTGAGACCGCAGGCATCCGAGGTAACATCCGAAGCTACAGATGAGGACGAGGAGTCGGAGGCGGTCCCCGTCCCGGACGTCAGGGGACTGGACTTGAAGGAGGCCCTCGATCTGCTCGGGGAACAATCCCTCGAAGGAGCCCCGACGGACGAAGGCGAAAGGGTCGCCGAGCAGTTCCCCTCCCCGGGCACCCTGCTCGAACCCGGAAGTACCGTCATCATATATCCCGAGATGATCGCCGGGGATGACGTCGCGCCGGATCACGTCACGGTTCCCAACGTGTCCGGCAAGGGTCTGAGGAGCGCCGCCGAGATCCTGGGAGAGGCCAACTTGCGGATGGAAGTTTCCGGTTCCGGATTGATCGTGAGACAGGAACCCAGGGCCGGCACGACCGTCCCCGAAGGTACCTTGGTAAGATTGGAACTGGAAGTCCCGGAGGATTAATCCACTCAATGATGCGACAGAGAAACTGAGAGGGGGCAGAGGCTTCGGATTCGAGGGTTCCGATGCCTCGCCGATACATATGAAACTCCGACGTATAGTCGAAGCCCTGCAGCGCCAACCCGGGCTACAAGTTAGTGTTGAGGGTGCCACCGACATCGATATCGGTGGCGTATCATTCCACTCGGACCGCGTGGCCGACGGGGACCTATTCGGTTGCCTGCCGGGTTATCGTTTCGACGGGCACGATTACGCCGCCACCGCCGTCCATCGAGGCGCCCGCGCCTTGTTGGTCCAACGGCGGCTGAACGTTCCCGACGGCATCGCTCAAGTCATAGTCGATGATCCCCGGCTGGCGTTGGCCATCGCCTCCGAGGAGTTTTTCCAGCACCCCACCCGGGACTTGCTCCTCGTGGGCGTCACCGGTACCAGCGGCAAGACCACTACGGCGCACTTGATTCGCCACATCCTAGAGTACTCCGGGGTGCAGACGGGGATAATTGGCACCCTCGGGACCGTAATCGGGGGGGTGGAACAACCCGGTTCCCTGACGACTCCCGAGGCTCCCGATCTTTCGCGCGCCTTTGCGGCCATGAGGGCCGCCGGTGACCGAGCCGCAGTAATGGAGGTCAGCTCCCACTCCCTGGTCCTACACCGGACCGCGGCGTGCGAGTTCGACGTCGCCATCTTCACCAACCTCGCCGCCGAACACCTCGATTTCCACGAGGATCTCGAGGACTACGCGCGCGCCAAGGCCATGCTGTTCGCCCAGCTGTCCCCGGCCGATGGTTCCGGTGAATTGCCGATTGGCTTGGTCAATGCCGACGATCCCGCCGCGCACTACATGGTCGAGGCATGTGCCGCGCCGACCCTGGGGTTTGGGCTCGAGTCCGGTGATATCCGCGCCTCGGAGGTCAATCTTTCCATCGAGGGATCCCGGTTCTCAATACGGTATCCCGGCGATGATCGTCGCGACATATCCCTCCAACTACCCGCCAGGTACAACGTGTACAATGCCACGGCCGCCGCGGCAGCCGCGGACTGCCTCGGTATCAGCAGGTCCACCGTAGCGCGGGCGCTGCGGGAAGCCCAACCGGTCCCGGGTCGATTCGAGGTCGTACGGGGTGGGGATTCGGATCCGATGGTGGTGGTGGACTTCGCCCATACGCCGGATGAACTGGAAAATCTCCTGGGAGCGGTTAGGGCAGTGGCAACGGGCAGGGTTTTCGTGGTGTTCGGATGCGGTGGCGACAGGGATCGAAGCAAGAGACCGGTCATGGGAGCCCTCGCGACCTCCCTGGCGGATTACACCGTGATCTCCTCGGACAATCCCCGAAGCGAGGATCCCGGGGCCATAGCCCGAGAGGTGGCGGCGGGAGCCGCGAACGATGCGGTCTTCGATGTGATCGTCGATCGGGGCGAAGCCATCGATGCAGCCATCTCGCGGGCCGGTCCGGGTGACGTGGTGGTCGTCGCCGGGAAGGGACACGAGACTTATCAAATATTTGCCGATGAGACGCTGGAATTCGACGACCGCAAGCGTGCCAGGGAAGCACTGGATCGCCGTGGGCCCGGTGATTCCCGATGAGGGAGTTGCGCACGTTGGATAGCGGGGACGACAAACTCTTCACGCTCGAGGAACTGGTGGCGGCCCTGGGAGCCGAGGGCCCCGAAGCGCTCCCGTCAGACGTCGATGTGCGCGGGGTTTGCGTCGACAGTAGGGCGGTTCGCCCCGGTGATCTATTCGTAGCCCTTAGGGGTAGTTCCTTCGACGGGCACTATTACCTGCGCGACGCCCTGGAGCGGGGAGCCGTCGCCGCCCTGGTGTCATCCGGCTCCCCGGTATCTTTGCCCGGGTCGCTTCCGGCCATACGCGTCGAGGACACACTGGACGCCCTGGGTCAGGTGGGGGCGTGGCACGCATCCCGGTTCGACATCCCGGTGGTGGCGGTCACCGGTAGTGTCGGGAAGACCACGACCAAGGATATGGTCTCGGGAGTGTTGGATCACCGCGGGCCGATCCTTAAGAATCCCGGGAATTTCAACACCGAAATCGGAACACCGCTCACCCTGTTGAGCCTCGGATCGCGACACCGCGGCCTGGTTCAGGAGATAGGAATGCGCAAACCCGGGGATGTTCGGTACCTGGCGGACATGCTCGCTGCGGACGTGGGCGTATTCACCAACGTCCGCGAATCCCACCTGGAGTTTTTTGGAACCGTGGAGAACCTGGCGGACTCGAAATCGGAGTTGTTTACGCGGCTCCGCGGCTCGGGTTGGGCCATCGCCAACGGGGACGATCCCTACGGAGAGTACATGCTGGCCAAAAGCGATGCTCGTGGTTTGCTCTACTATGCGTCCGGAAAACCCGGAGACCAACGCGAACGAAGTCTTTGGGCCACCGGAGTTCGACTGGATGAAAGGGCCCGGGCGAGTTTTGAATTGAACCTTCCCGACGGAGAATCGACTTCCGTATTCCTGCCATTACCCGGTGAACATCACGTCGCGAACGCTTTGGCGGCGGCGGCAGTGGGCTACGCCCTCGGTTCGAATCCGGACCAGATCGCCCGCGGACTCTCCGCCTTCGTGCCAACGGAGATGCGCACGCAGTGGCTTCAATGCGGGCGGGTGATGTTGTTGAACGACGCCTATAACTCCAGTCCCACCTCGTGCATGGCCGCCCTCAGGACCCTGGGGGTAGGAGCCCCCTGTGACTCCAGGAAGGTGGCCGTCCTCGGCCCGATGCTCGAGCTGGGGCCCATGGAGGAAGAAGGGCATCGCAGTGTCGGCAGATTTCTCCCGGAAACCGGGGTGGAGCTACTTATCACCGTGGGCTCCCCGACGCAACTGATCGGGGAGGAAGTCCGACGGTTTGACGGATCCTCCATCGCCACCAGGCACTTCGAAGATCTCGAGGGTCTTTTGGAAGTCATCGGGGAGATGCTTCATCCCGGGGATACCGTGCTGGTCAAAGCCTCCAGGTCGTGCCAGTTCGAGCGATTCGTCTCCGCCGTCTGCAACATTTTCGGTTTTCCCGAAAACGGGGGAGTATGATGCCCGCGCCGTTGGCCCACTGGGGAAGCAACACCGCCTTCCCCGCCACATTCGCCATAGCGGGTCTGGCGACGGTAGCCCTCCTCGGCATACTGTTGCCCGTCCTTCGTCGGTTGCAGGTCGGGCAGCGCGTGAGAGATGACGGACCCGAGCGCCATCTTAGCAAGGGCGGTACCCCAACCATGGGAGGCGCGGCGATGGTCGTGGTGGTCGTCGCGATGGTGCTCTTTTTGTTGCCTAGGGATCCGGCGGTTATCGCGGTCACCGTGGGCACGGTATTGGCCGGGGCGCTGGGGTTCGCCGACGATTACCTCAAGGTGGCCCTGAATCGTCCCCTCGGGCTGAAGGGTCGAACGAAGATCTCCGCTCAGGTAGTCCTCGGCGCCGCCCTGGGGGCATTCGTGGCATACGGTGTCGGCAGGGGTACGATCATCGCGGCCCCCGGGGGGCTGTTCTACTGGGACCTGGGTCCAGCGTACCCGGTATTTGGCGCCCTGGTTATGGCGGGAACAACCAACGCCGTCAACCTGACCGATGGACTCGATGGCCTGGCGGCCGGATCCGTGGCCCTGGCCATGCCGGTGTTCGTCCTCGCGGCCATGGCGGCCGGTCAAACCCCGGTGGCCCTCCTGGGTTTGGCCTTCCTCGGGGCTACGGTGGGGTTCTTGTGGCACAATTTCCACCCCGCCAGGGTATTCATGGGTGATACCGGGTCCCTGGCGCTGGGGGCAGCATTGGCCTCCATGGCCATGGTGACCGGGACTGAAATCGTATTGATCCTGGCGGGAGGGTTGTTCGTATTGGAAACCCTTTCGGTGGTTATCCAGGTGGTGTATTTCCGACGAACCGGGGGACGCAGGCTTCTCAAGATGGCGCCCTTGCACCACCACCTGGAGCTATCCGGCCTCCCTGAGGTATGGGTCGTCCTATCCCTTTGGGGGGTTCAGGCTTTTTGCGTCTTGGTGGCGATATGGACTTTGAGGGGAATGGGACTTTGACGCGCGGAAGAAGGGCCAAGAGCGGGCCCGCCAGGAAGGCGGGATCCCCGGACACCATACTGTTGGCTACCGTCCTGGCCCTGGTGGCTTTCGGGCTCGTCATGGTGTATAGCGCCAGCAGTTATTCGGCCCTGGTCAGGTTCGGTGACAGCCTGTTCTACTTTCGACGCCAGGGAATCTGGGCTGTCCTCGGGCTCGTCGCGATGATAGTGACCCTAAACCTGGACTACAACCTGTATCGTCGTTACGCCCGGCCCATACTATTCCTGGGGATGTTGCTGCTGGGCGTCAGCCTCATACCCGGTATCGGAACCATGGCCCGCGGTTCCCAACGCGCCGTAATGATCGGGGGCATATCGGTGTCGCCGGCGGAGATGATTAAGCTTTGCCTGGTGATCTACCTGTCCCACGGCATGTGCCGCGCTCCCGCGAAGATGCGCTCCTTTTGGGCCGGGGTGTGGCCCACCCTGATGATCGTGGGGGCGGCCGTGGCCATGATCCTGATGCAACCGGATCTCGGTACCGCCATAACCGTGGCGGGGACGGCTTTCTTTCTACTTTACGCGGCCGGAGCGCGAGTCGTACACTTGGCGGTAGTCGCCGGTACCGCTGCACCGATAGTGTGGTACCTGATCAAGGAAGAACCGTATCGAATGCGTCGCTTCCTCGCCTTCTTGGATCCGTGGGCGGATCCCATGGGAATAGGTTTTCACATCATACAGAGCCTATATGCCCTGGGGGCGGGCCGGGCCTTCGGCGTCGGGCTCGGAGCGAGCCATCAGAAGTTTTTGTATCTTCCGGAGCAACACACCGACTTCATCTTCGCCATCGTCGGCGAGGAGTTGGGTTTCGCCGGGACCGCACTGATCGTCTTGCTTTTCGGGGTCCTTCTTTGGCGGGGATTGACTACCGCCGCATTGTCCCCGGATTCCTTCGGCAGTCTCCTGGCGGCGGGAATTACGGTTATGATCGTGCTACAGGCCACCATCAATATAGGAGTGGTGACGTCGGTCCTCCCGGTGACGGGGATACCGCTGCCCTTCATCAGTTACGGGGGGTCTTCCCTGATGGTTACGATGATGAGCGCGGGTATACTCTTGAATGTGTCCCGATACTCGAAGGCATAGGGGGTAATCTTCTTGGGCGAGGCGAGATCTAAGGATGCGAGGCTTGTGGTTACCGGCGGAGGGACCGGGGGACATGTATACCCCGCCATGGCCATCGCCGCGGAGTTTCGGCGCCGCCACATGGATGCCGGAATACTTTACATCGGGTCGCGCCGCGGCCTCGAGACCAGGCTCGTGCCCCAGACCGGCTTCGATTTCGCTTCGCTGTCGGTGGGCGGGATCGTCGGTAAGTCCCTTCCCTTTAAGATCTATGGCCTCCTCGGTACGGTGAGGGCTATTGCCGTCGCCGGACGAATACTCAGGCGCTTTAAGCCCGACGTCGTGGTGGGAACCGGGGGGTACGTATCCGTGCCCGTGGTCATGGCCGCTCAATTGATGGGGATTCCCACCGTACTCCAGGAGCAAAACAGTGTACCCGGTCTGGCCAACCGCTTGTTGAGCCGGCGGGCGAGCCTCATATTCGCACCGTCCGAAGATGCCCTGGAAGGACTCTCGCGTAACATCCAGGCGAAGGCCGTGGTCGTCGGTAATCCCGTTCGCAAGGATTTCTCCCTGGTGGATCGCGACATCGCTCGCAGGGATTACGGGATCGGGGATGGGGAGAAACTGGTAGTCGTCACCAGCGGTAGCGGTGGGGCGCAGACGATAAATGATGCGGTGTCGGATTGGATTGACTCCATGGAGCCCGTGCCCGAAGGGCTTCACATACTCTTCGCCACGGGCAAGAAGTATCATAGATCCGTGACCGAGCGTATAACCCGGGTACCACCCAGGGTCCGAGTGATAGAATACCTGGATGATGCCCCTGGAGCCTTTACCGCCGCGGACCTTCTCATCTGTCGCGCCGGCGCCATGACGTTGGCGGAGGCAACGGTCGTCGGCGCTCCGATGATAGTCGTTCCCTCGCCCAACGTCGCCCACGATCACCAAAGGGCGAACGCCAGGGCGCTGGAAGCCGCCGGAGCCGCGGTCATGGTGGAAGACGCCGAGTGTTCGGGGGAGGCAATCGGCCGTATCGCGGGAGAACTCATCGGTTCCCCGAGGCGGTTGGAGCAAATGTCCCGGGCCAGTCGCGGCCTGGGGGATCCCGAAGCGCTGGATCGGATGTTGGGATTGATAGAAGAACTCATGGGTGTGGCGGGAGGCGACGGGGATTGAATCGAGAGATCATCGCCGGCGACCTGCGTCGCCTGACGCGCGGTACCGTTACGATTTCGGAATCATTGGCGATTCACACGACCTTCGGGGTCGGCGGGCCCGCGGATATCCTGGTCAGCCCCGATGATGTCGACGAGGCCGTGCGAATTCTCGAGTGGATCGGAGAGCGAAGCATCCCCCTCTACCTCCTGGGCCGGGGCAGTAACTTACTGGTGGATGACCGCGGGGTGCGGGGAATCGTCGTGAAGATGGGCCCGGGGATTTCCCGGATCCGCCACCGGACCACCGAAGATGGTACCTCCATCGAAGTGGAGGCGGGGGCACCCCTTTCCGCGTTACTGGGGTACTGCCTGCGGTACGGCTTAACGGGCATGGAGCGGATGGCCGGTATACCCGCGAGCGTCGGCGGTGCGGTCGCCATGAACGCCGGTGTCAACGATTATTCCATGGCCACGTCCGCCAGGGCGATCCTGGCGTTCGACCGGGTAACGCGGCGGGCAAGATGGATAGGCCCCGAGGATTGTACCTTCGGCTATCGCGAGTCCATCTTTCTCGAGCCCGGAGGTCCCGTGGTTCTCGCCGCCGAATTTGGGACCGTAGAGGGTGACCCAAAGAAGATCTCGGAGGTAATGAGGGCGAGCATCGCCCGACGTGAAACTCGACACCCCTGGCGTCAACCCAGTGCCGGCAGCGTGTTTCGCAATCCTCCGGGCATGTCCGCCGGCCGCATCATAGAGCGGGCGGGACTCAAGGGGACCAGGGTCGGCGGTGCAGTGGTCTCCCCGGTTCACGCCAATTTCATCGTCAACGAAGGGGGAGCCAGCTGCTCGGATATCGAGGCGCTCATCGACCGAATCCGGAGTGTCGTCGAGGATCGTTTCGGTATCGCCCTGGAATTGGAATTGCGCGTCTGGAAATCCCGGGACTAGGACGTTCCCGCGGGGGATGGGTCTTGACGCTTGAATTCGCGGTAACTCCGGAGCAGTCAACGGCGGAACGGGGGATCAATATTGTCCAGGATGGGTCGCTACATGCTGGTCTTCACCGTCATCCTGGTCGCAGGATCCATAGGCTTCCTGCGGAGTCCCGCCTTCCGGCTGGAGGAAGTCGTGATCGATGGTTTGGTGTCCGTGGAAGCGGAGCAAATCCTCGAAGCCACGGACCTGCAGGGGGGAAGGCACCTCTATTCCATCAGCCTCGGGGAGATAAGGAGGCAGATCGACTCGGATCCCAGGATAGATCCCGTGTCGATAAAGCGGATCTTGCCCGGCCAACTGGAGATAATCGTTCGGGAGCGGGTACCCGTCGTGGTGGTGGTCCGGGGAGGAGTATTCGCACAGGTGGATGAAGAGGGTAGGATCATAGCGGTCGACGAATCGTGGCCCGGGCTACAACTCCCGGTACTGACGGGCTACGAGGTGGGGAGTTTGGACCTGGGAGCCCCCGCGTTGGACCCCGAGTGCAACGGGCTCTTCGTGGCCGCGAACGCGGCGGATCTCCTGCCGTATATTTCCGAGATTCGCTCCGCGGAGGCGGGACCCATCCTGGTCACTGTAGACGGTGGAGAGTATTGGTTTCCCGCGACTGACTCCGAGATTTCGGAGGCACTCGAAAGAATTCGCGAGGTCGCGTTACCCGGTTCAGGATGCGTTCACGATTACAGGTTGCCGGAGAGGCCAGTGCGTCGTTGCCCCTAGACTTGGCGTCCGACTCGACCCGACAGGAATTGCCGGCGCAAAGAAGAACTGAGTGAATCAGAAGGAGGCCTGGGACAGTTGCTCGAACTTGAAATGGATAATCCCGACTTGGCCGTCATTAAGGTCTTAGGTGTCGGTGGTGGCGGGAACAACGCCGTAAATCGCATGGTCGAAGCCAAGGTGCGCGGCGTAGAGTTCATCGCCGTGAATACCGACGCACAGGCGCTGGCTACCAACAAGGCCGATCACAAGCTTCAGATCGGGGACAATATAACCAAGGGACTCGGTGCCGGCGCAGATCCTGGCATCGGGAGAAAGGCCGCCGAGGAGAGCAGGGAAGAAATCGAATCCCTCCTCCAGGGAGCCGACATGGTATTCGTCACCGCCGGCATGGGCGGGGGTACGGGTACCGGGGCCTCGCCGGTGATAGCGGAGATCTCGAGATCCCTCGGGGCATTGACGGTGGGCGTCGTTACAAAGCCCTTCGCCTTCGAAGGCGAACGCCGGCGAAGCCAGGCCGAAGAGGGCGTCGAATTCCTGCGCGAAGCCATCGACACTCTTATAACTATCCCCAACGACAGACTGCTAAAGATCGTCGAGAAGAAGACCTCCATCGTACAGGCTTTCAGCATCGCCGATGACGTCCTCCGACAGGGCGTGCAGGGGATTTCGGATCTGATCGCGGTTCCGGGGCTCATCAACCTCGACTTCGCCGACGTCCGCACCATAATGATGGGCACCGGCACGGCACTCATGGGGATAGGCAGCGCCTCCGGGGAAAATCGAGCCGCCGAGGCCGCCAAGGCGGCGATATCGAGTCCGTTGCTCGAGACCTCCATCGACGGTGCCAAGGGAGTACTCTTGAACATCACCGGCGATAGTAGCATGGGACTCTTGGAGGTTAACGAAGCGGCGGAATTGATCCGCGACGTTGCCGAAAACGATGCGCATATCATCTTCGGCGCCGCCATCGACGAGCGGCTGGAGGACGAGATGCGGGTTACCGTCATCGCGACGGGATTTGGACCCAGGAAGGCCCGGACCGAGGACGAGGACGACCTCGACGAGCTGACCATCAAACCCTTCGCCACCGACGAAGAGGACCTGGAGATACCCACATTCCTGCGACGCCGACCCGGGCGCGAGGTCTGAGTGCGCGACCGCAATTCCGGCTTTGGCGCGAGGTCGCCCGAGAAGGGCTGTCGATTCAATGAGTTCACCGCGGCATAACGCCGGATCGTATCACCGAACCCCGCGCTGGGAGAGGGAATCATCCGATGGCGTGACGTGGTGGCGGATTCACGGTTGGGAAGATTACGGCTTCCAGGCGATCTTCTTTGCGCGCCAGGGAGGCTTCAGCCCATCACCCTTCGATTCCTTGAACGTCGGCCATCAAATCGGCGACGATCCGTCGAGGGTCGAGGAGAACAGAAAGATCGTGCGACGATTCCTTCCACCCGACATCGCGGGCAGGATCCTGGTACCAAGACAGGTCCACGGAACGCGCGTTTTGCCCGTGGATGCCATCGAACTCGAAGCGGATACCTCGGGCTGGGCGGAGACCTCCGAGGCAGATGCATTGATGTCGTCCGGATTCTCGTGGACGCTCGGGACCTATCACGCCGACTGCCTCCCGGTCTACATCGCGGACCCCGGGACGGGTGCCCACGCCATGATTCACGCCGGTTGGCGAGGCCTGGTGGCCGGCGTAATTCCCGAGGCGATTCGCGCGATGAGGGATGAATACGGGGTCGATTCGAGAGATCTCGTTTGCGCCGTCGGCCCCCACATTGAACCGGACGCATACGAGGTAGGGACAGCGGTTCTCGAGCCCCTCGGTGACCTACCCTGGTGGCGCGACGTGGTTAGCCCTTCGAGTCGGGGGCGCTTTCGTCTCGATATCGGCGAAACGGCCCGTCGAATCCTCGTCGATAACGGCGTCGATCCCCGCAGATTTGTGCTAAACGCCCCGGGTAGTTTCGGCAACCCCGGGGATTTCTATTCCCACAGGCGGGATGGACTTACGGGTAGGAACGTCGCACTGCTAGCCCGAAGCCGCATCGATGAAGGAGGCAGTCGCCGCGGGCGCGAACAAGGTTGAAGCGCATCGGCTTTCGCGTTTGTGCGGCGTGGATTTGGTATCGAGGGCCGCTCGCGCGGCTTCGCGGATCGGGGGAGCGTCGAACCCGATTCTTTCACCGTCTTTCGGAGGTGTGGGATTTGAGCGATAACAAAACTGCACAGGATGATATAGAGCGTCGAGGACGGGCGATTCGAGAGCGGATAGATGCCGCCCTCGATAGATCCGGTCGTGCCCGTGGCTCGGCAACCCTGGTCGGCATAACAAAGGGGCGGTCGGCTCCCGAGATCGCGGCAGCGGTCCGCGCGGGTTTCGGCGTGCTCGGGGAGAGCCGACCCCAGGAGTTTCGGGAGAAGTACTCCATGCTGGCGGACCTCGACCTCGCTATCGAGTGGCATTTCGTCGGAAGATTGCAGCCGAACAAGGTGAAACTGGTGGTCGGATACTGCAGCCTCGTGCACTCCGTGGACGACCTGGACCTGGCGCGGGCGCTGAGCGAACGAAGCCGATCCATGGATATCGTCACGCCGGTACTGGTCCAGGTGAACGCCTCCGGCGAGAAGAGCAAGTCCGGCGTGGCCCCCGAGGACGCCCCGGATTTGATCGAGAGTATCGCTGGCATGGACGGACTGGCTGCGAAGGGTCTCATGACCATGGCCCCGGACGCGGAGGATCCCGAAGAGGTAAGGCCTGTTTTTGCGGCCACCGCGGATCTGGCGAGGACCGTCGAGGCGAAACTCGGGCTGCCTCTGCCGGAGTTATCAATGGGGATGACCGGGGACTTTGAAGTGGCTGTGGAGGAGGGCGCAACCCTAGTTAGGGTAGGACGCGCCCTTTTCGAATAGGTGCCTTGAGAAAGGACGGTGGGGGATATGTCTGGCCTTTGGGAGCGGATCTCGAGTGTCCTGGGTTGGGTACCACCCGAGGACGAATACATGGAAGACGAAGAGGCCTTCGGCCTCGAAGACCCCGACGCGGACTGGGAGGAATTCGAGCACCGGGAATTCGAAGTCCGCGAGGATGAACCCCTGGATATACCCAGGGGCAAGGGACGATCCTCGGCGAGGGTGGTAACGTTGCCCGGGGGAGCACCGAAGTCCGTTCGCGTCGCCGTCACCGACCCGCGGGGTTTCGAGGAAGTCCAGGGTATAGCCGATCAATTGAAAAGGCGGGTTGCGGTGGTCGTCAACGTCGAACACGTCGACCGTAGCGTAGCGCGCAGAGTGGTGGATTTCCTGAGCGGAACGGTCTACTCTTTGGATGGCGAGATGCAGCAGGTTAGCTCGGGTGTCTTCCTGTTCGTCCCGAGGGAGATGCGCATCGACGTAATGAAGGCTTCCGAAGATGATGACGAGGGCTCCGGGGATTATCTCTGAGTTCCCCGATCCCCGGAGGGCCGCCACAACGTAAGGAGCGACGCTAATCATGTTGGCAAGAGCTGTGGTCGGAAGTTTGATGACCATCCTCGACATTCTCATATGGTTGGTACTCCTGAGGGCGATCATGTCCTGGTTTAGACCCGATCCCACCTCGGGTGGAGGGGATGTCTACTACAGGGTACTGTCGGTGTTGCATCAGCTCACCGAACCCCTCTTGGCCCCGATCAGGGCCCTGATGCCCGGTGGGGGCGGCATGGGTCTCGACATTTCCCCGCTCATACTTTTCTTGATACTCCGCATGCTTCGCGGGATGCTATTGGGCATGATTTGACCCCAACGCTATTGGAGGAGGTGTGGGCGTGGCAGAAATCACACCTGTCGACGTTCAAAACAAACAATTTCGGCGCTCATTTCGCGGCTACCACCCGTCGGAGGTAGACGAGTTCCTGGATACGGCCACCAAGACCCTGGATGGACTGATCCGCGAAAACGAAGCCCTAAAGGAGCAAGTGGGCGAGTTGAGCGAGCGAGTAGAGCAATATCGCGGAATCGAAGACACGCTCCAGCACACGCTGGTCATAGCCCAGGAAACGGCCGATGAAGTCCGCGTGAATGCGCGAAAGGAAGCGCAGTTGATACTGGCCGAAGCCCGGGCCGAGGCGGAGCGAGTCAAGGACAGGTCCGAGCGGGATCTTCGCGACATCCGGGGACGCGCCGAGGACATCAGGGCCCAAATGTTAGAGTATGTCAGTCGTTCCCTGGCGAACACCCAGGCGCAGATGGAGATACTGAGGACGGCCCAGACGGAACTGGATGCCTCATCCCGCACCTCCCGTCGGGAGGAGTCCGAGGTGGAACCCGAGTCCGGATCCCGTCGGGAAGACTGGGAAGGAGAGCGGGATGACGACTGAAAGACCCCTGACCATAGGAATCGTGGGAGGCATGGGGCCCGAGGCGACCGCCGATCTCTTCAAGAAGATCATCCGCGCAACCCCGGCCAAACGAGACCAGGATCACATACCGGTAGTCATCGTCAGCGACCCCACCATCCCCGATCGTACGGCGGCCATACTGGGTGAGGGTGAGGATCCCCTTCCCACCATGGCTCGATCGGCCCAGGCGTGCCTACGGGCCGGCGCCGATTTCTTGATCATGCCCTGCAACACCGCCCATTGTTTTCACCCGGGTCTTTGCGACGGAGTAGACGTCCCCGTATTGCATATGATGCAGGAGGTCGCCGTCTACCTCGCAACGACCCACCCTCGAGTTCGCCGCGTCGGATTGCTGGCCACCACCGGGACGGTCAACCTGGGCCTGTACCAGGAGGCCCTGGGGGACGACGGCATCGATGTCATCGTTCCCGACGATCCCGGGCAGGCGAAGGTTATGGAAGCGATATACGGCGAGGAAGGAGTCAAGGCCGGTCATTACGATCGACCCAGGAAACTCTTCTCGGATGTTGCCCGGGATCTCATCGACCGCGGAGCGGGTGCCATAATAGCGGGTTGCACCGAGATCCCCCTCGCCCTGGATCCCGAGGACGTCCCCGGCGCCGCGCTGATAGATCCAACGGACGTA
>SLGS01000056.1 GCA_007136565.1 Clostridia bacterium
GAATAGCGCCCTGGCCGGCCTCATCTTATCGACCAGTCCCGCCCTGTACACGGTATCGTTGCCGTCGTCGGACGTCTGACCCAGGAGAATTATCTTGTCCCCGGGCTCCTTCGCGGGTTTCGTCAATGGAGCCTCGGTGACCAAACGCCCCACGACGGCTACAACGACCGCCGGCACGATATCGCTAAAGGACGTGGAAAGACCTCCACCCACCACGAAGACATCCATGGTCTTACACATGTCGCGAATTCCGCTTATGAGCAAGTTTACCCGATCCCCGCTGGTCATGGTCTCGCACTCGCCGCAGGTGCACTCACCATCGAAGCCGCAGGGACCCACTATGACTTCTTCATCCAGGGGCCTCGTGCCGATGAAGTCCAGGAGGAAAAGTGGTCTTCCACCCATGGCCACCACATCTCTCATGGCGCCTCCCGCCCCGGTGGCGGCCCCATCATAGGGCCTGGGCACGCAAGGTGAACAATGGCTTTCCATCTTGGCGACCATCAAACAATCGTCCTCGGGAACGCGAAAGACGGCTGCGTCATCATTCGCGTCGGGGCCGATCAGCAGGCTGCCGGGCCACTGCGCGCCCACGGCTTCGTTGAGCTCCCGGAAAACGCCGAAATCGATGGCCTTATCAATATTGTGGTGCAGGTGGACAAAAAGGGCGTGCATCAGGGCTCTCTCTACTCTGTTCATAAGCAGGTCCTCCTCGGATTACCTCGGGATATCGGTACGGGGTTACCGACGACACCACCCAGGCGTGGGGGTGGGTTCTTGTTCTTCGTCAAATCCGGGCGTTCCTCCCGGAAATGGGAAAACCGGCGGCACCGGGAGTATGCGAGGGTGAGCCCCTCGCATACGACTTCGAGGTATCGATCATCTATCGATCCCGGTGGCGGGAAACGTGATACGAGAGCGAAGCGAGGCCTATCGCCAGATCCTCATTCCTTACGTAGACGTCGGGCGGAACATCGAGGGCGACGGGGGCGAAATTCCAAATCCCCTTGATGCCACCCTCCAGCAGTTGGTCCGCGACGCCCTGGGCGTCCTCGGCGGGGACCGTGATAATGGCCATCGCTATCCCCTCGTGACTGAGATACTCGAGCATGGAATCGACGGGCATGACCCGTAGCCCTCCTATTACCGAACCCACCTTGCCGGGGTCGGAGTCGAAAAGACCGACGATCTTGAAACCGTAGTTGGCGAACCCGGGATACTGGCTCAATGCCACTCCCAAGCGGCCCGCTCCTACGACTATGGCGTCGCGCTGGCCGGTGAGGCCCAATAATTTCCTCAAGGCCGCGATCAGATCCCCCACGGGATAACCCTTGCTGGGTCGACCCGTCACTTCTACGTGGGTGAGATCCTTCCTGACCTGGAACTCCTCGATGCCGGCTTCGGCGCCCAGTCGCGAGGAGGAGATGAATACTTCCCCCGCGTCCTCATGCCTGCGCAGCGCCCGCAGATACCTGGGCAATCTCTCCAAAGTCGGCCTCGGAATTCCTCGAGCGTACATTATTGAGCCCCACCTCTCGGTCAAGTCTACTGGTGTATAGCCGCGAGGGCCCCCTCTATCTTGGTCATCATCTCGGGCACTCGTTCGATGGTCACCTGGGACTGGATTTCATCGCCTATCATGACCGACGGTCCGCCCTGGCACTGCTCGAAACAGAACGTCCCTCTGACGTCGACCGCCCCCGTCATGTTCTTTTCTTCCAACTGCGCAAGTAATTCGCGCAGTACATCGTACGATCCTTGGAGGTAGCAGAACGTACCTACGCAGACCTGGACCTCGACCTGTTTTCCGGGCTCGAGGGGTATACCCTCTCCGATCATCCGGCGCCTCGAATGATACCCGGTGTGCAGTGTTTCGTGCGCGATGGAGCTTCCCGGCTCACCCAGCCATCCGTCGTAAATGGCGTCTAGGATGGGGTTTTGCTGGGACTTGCGAAGCTGCGTCATCCTCTCGGCATCGTACAGGCCGCGGGCACGCATATCGCGCGACTCGGGTCCCTTGACCTGGGGTTGTCCCGCACCCCCCACGCATCCGCCGGGGCACGCCATGACCTCGACCAGGTCCACCGAGAGGTCGCCCGCGTTGACACCCTCGATCAGGGTATTGGCTTCCTCCAAACCGTGTACCACCGCGAGCCGAAGCTGTCGCCCGCCCGCCTCGACGGTCAGGAGCTTGGTGCCCTCCATCCCACGGAGATCACCGTATTCGACTACGGGCTTCTCCTGCGAATCCAGTTTATCCGCCGCGTACCGGAGGACGGCCTCGCTGACCCCTCCACTGTTGCCGAACATGATTCCACCACCGGTGGCGAATCCGAGGGGGCTATCCAGGGCCTCGACGGCCAGCCTCGTCATGTCCAGTCCCGCTTCTTTGATCATGGAGGCGACCTCCTGGGTGGTCAGGACCAGGTCGACATCCGGCACGGAATCCACCTGGAATTCCGGTCGTTTCGCTTCGGACTTCTTCGCCGTACAGGGCATCACCGAGACCACGTAAACTTGCTCGGGGCTCAGCCCCATCTTCTCCGCGTAGTGCCTTTTGATCATCGATCCGAACATCTGCTGGGGCGAACGACAGGTCGACAGGTTGTCGAGAATCTCGGGGTGACGATACTCCGCGAACTTAACCCACGCCGGGCAACAGGATGTGAACATGGGGAAGTTGCCCCCGCCCTCGAGCCGCCCGAAGAACTCCTGGGTTTCCTCTATCACGGTGAGATCTGCGGCGATGCTGGTATCGAACACCCTGTCGGCTCCCAGCGCCCTGAGCGCCGCCACCAGCTTGCCCAGGAGGTTGTCCCCGGGAGGCAAGCCGAAGGCCTCCCCGATCGCCACCCGAACCGCCGGTGCGATCTGGAAGATGACCGTCTTCCCTTCGTCCGATATCGCGTCGAAGGCGAGGGATGTTTCGGACTTCACCACCAGGGCGCCCGTGGGACAAACGGCCATGCATTGTCCGCAAGTGACGCATTCCACATCTCCCAGGTCCTTGTCGAAGGCCGGGACAACCATGGCTTCCGATCCCCGGTTGATGAATCCGAGGGCACCTACACCCTGTATCTCCTCGCACATCCTGACGCAGTCACCGCACAGGATGCACTTGTTCGCGTCTCTTTGTATGGCGTCATTGCTGGAGTCGACGGGAACCTTTTCGTCCCGAGTCCCGAAGCGGACCTCCTCAACGCCGAGTTGGGTGGAAAGATCCTGGAGCTTGCAGCCACCGCTCTTGCCGCATGTGGTACACTCCCTGTCGTGATCGGCGAGGAGCAATTCCATGGCCAGCTTCCGAATATCCCGCAGTTCGGGAGTGTGGGTTTTCAGGCTCATCCCATCCCTGGGGGCCGTCGAACAGGCCCCCACCACTCCCATGCCCTCGATATCCACCACGCACATCCTGCATCCACCGTAGACGCTGAGCTCCGAGTGATAACAGAAGGTCGGCAGTTCTATGCCGGCTTTTCTAATGACTTCGAGGACGTTCTCCTCGTTCTCTATGGCCACCGGGCGGCCGTTGATCATCATCTTACCCATCATGACACCTCCTCAATGGCGTCGAAGGGACATATATCCACGCAGGCGCCGCACTTGAGGCAGGCATCCACGTCGATCTCGTAGGGTTCTCTTATTTGGCCGTGTATACAATCCGCGGGACAGGCCCTCGCGCACTTACTGCAACCCTTGCAAAGTTCCGGGTCGATCCAGAATCTCCGAAGTTCCTGGCACACCCCCGCGGGACAGGTCTTGTCGACGACGTGGGCTTCGTATTCGTTCCTAAAATACTCCAGGGTGGTCAATATCGGGTTCGGGGCCGTCTTCCCGAGTCCGCATAGGGATCCCGACTTGATCAGGGGCGCCATCTCGGCCAGGAGGTCCAGGTCCGAGATCTCACCCGTTCCCGAGACTATCCTTTCTAGGATATCCAGGATGCGCCGGGTTCCCTCCCTACAGAGGACGCACTTTCCACAAGACTCCTCCTGGGCGAACTTCATGAAGAAGCGCGCCACCTCTACCATGCACGTGCTATCACCCATCACCACCAGCCCTCCGGAGCCTATCATGGCTCCCACGCTGGCCAGCGAGTCGAAGTCCAGGGGCAAGTCCAGGTGCTCCCGGGTGAGACACCCTCCGGAGGGTCCACCTATCTGGACGGCCTTGAAGTCGCGACCGCCGCGCAATCCGCCGCCGATCTCGTAAACGATCTCCCGCAGGGGGGTGCCCATGGGAACCTCGATCAGCCCCGTATTGGCGATCTCCCCGGTGATAGCGAAAGTCTTCGTGCCCGCACTGGACTCGGTACCCAGGGAGCGATATGCCTCGGCACCCAGGGCGAGGATGCTCGGGACGCTGGCGAGGGTCTCGACATTGTTGATCAGAGTCGGATACCCGAAGAGTCCCTTGTCCGAAGGGTAAGGGGGCTTGGGGGCGGGCATGCCTCGGTTGCCCTCTATGGATGCCAGCAGTGCAGTCTCTTCGCCACACACGAAGGCACCGGCTCCCTTGCTTATTTCCAGGTCAAAGGAGAAGCCGCTTCCAAGTATGTCGTCGCCTAGGATGTTCATTTCCCGCGCCGATGCGATGGCTTCCCTAAGCCGAGCAATCGCAAGCGGATACTCGGCTCGCACGTAGATCAGGCCCTGGTCGGCGCCGATGGCGTAACCGGCGACTATCATTCCCTCGATCAGGCGATGTGGGTCGCCCTCCATGATGCTTCGATCCATGAAGGCACCGGGATCACCCTCGTCTCCGTTGCAGACCACGTACTTCTTCTGACCTTCGGCTTTGCGCGTGAGGTCCCATTTCAACCCGGTGGGGAATCCCCCGCCACCCCGGCCGCGCATCCCCGAATCCGTTATCAACTGGCAGACTTCCTCGGGCGTGCGATGCTCCAGGATCTCGCCCAGGCCGTAGTAACCTCCGCTGTAGACGTACTCCTCGATATCCGAGGGGTCCAGGTGTCCGCAGTGTTCCAGCGTCACACGTTTTTGCAGCTTGTAAAACGGGATGTCCCCCGCCTTGGCGTAGACTTCTTCGGTTTGAGGGTGGTGATAGAGATTGTGCTCCGGAGCCGTCCCGTCCCGCAGTATACATTCCTCGACTATCTGCGGTACGTCCTCGGGCTTCACTTTCACCATGAGCTTGTCTTGGGGGTCTATCCGCACCAGGGGACCCATCTGGCAAAACCCGTGGCATCCGCTCTTGCTGAGGCCGACCCTGTCACCGCAACCGTCCTCCACCGCGGCAACCTCCACGTTCAGGTCGTGTACCTCCAACTCCCTTTGGAGACTCTCCAATACCTCGAGGGAGCCGCTGGCCACGCATCCGGTTCCGGCGCAAACGGATATGCGCATCTTCTCCCGGGCCCGCTTCTCTTCGTGGCGCTCCTTCAATATCTTGAGATCCCGCACGTTAGTGATCATCGCCCAACTCCTCCCGGGACCGGAGATCCTCGAGAATCCCCGACATCCTGTCGACGTCTACCTCGCCGTATACCTTCTCGTTGATCACCACCACCGGCGCCAGGCCACAC
>SLGS01000214.1 GCA_007136565.1 Clostridia bacterium
CCCCGTGGGAATAGAGATGGACGTCTAGCTCCCGCGAATAAGTGGGCAAATCCATATGTTCCGACGCGGGATCCCCGCCACCGGTGGCGGGGATCCCGCCTCACTTCAGGGGGAGATGAGATTCCCGTCTTCGTCGAAGGCGAGTTGGGCCTCCGTGCCGTCCAGCCTCGCCCCCTGGTCCAGATCCTCCGCCAACGCCTCGCTGACCCAGAGATTCTCCAGATCGAGGGTATTTTCGATGATGGCCAACCTAACCCCCCTGGACGGGGGCACACTCGCACTCGCCACCGAACCCCAGACGGCATCCCGATCCGAAGCCATTATCATGGGTATCATCGCTCGCATGGTAAGGGTGCTGGTCAATACGTTCGTGTACGTCGGATGAAGATCGACCTCGGAGGCCAATCGCCGCGTGACCATGTCCACCAAGCCTATGCCCGTTGCGTTCCCGTGCGATTCTTCGGAGAGATCCAGGGCGCAGATCCGGGATATCCTGGGCTCGGGTAGATCGGGTTCTCCCTGCACCCTGTACCGACCCACGACGCCGGTATCCACCCCGGTGCCGGAAAAGTTCTTGCCCATGGTCCTAACGACCAGGACGTCGGCTTCCGAAAAGGGCAAACGGGGCGAGAGGCTCTTCGATAGCTGTAGTAGCTCGGATTCCGCTTCGAAGAGTTCTTCGGGCCGAATTCCCCGGACGGTGTGGGTGGCTCCGTCGGCGTTCTCGACCAGGCCCACGCCGCCGAGGAAGGGGATGGCGTCCAGGACGTGTCCGGCCATCTCCCTCAGTTCCTCCGACATGGCCGCCGGTCCGCACTGGTGAAAGGACTCGGCGCCGGGACGGTGTCCGAGCCCCACGACGAGTTTCTTCACTATACCGCTTTGGATGTCGCCGCGGGCCGTGGTGTGTGCCTTGACGCGATTCACCGCGACTATCCCGTCTACCTCGAGGACCAACGGATCGCAATAGACCGTCAGTCCCCGCTTCGTGCGGCCCACCGGAACCGCTTTCGAAGAGGTGATTATGGGTACTCCGACGGATTCCTCGGTGATCCCCAGGGAGGCGAGCATCTCCCCCTGCCCGGCGTCGGTACCGCCCCCGTGTGACCCCATGGCCCCCAGTATCGAAGGTCGCATGCCGAGTTCTATGAGGTGTGCGCAGACGCGCCTCAGTATCCCCGCGATGTTCGATATTCCACGGCTACCCGCGGTCACCAATACCCGGGAGCCCGGATCGAGGCGCTCCCCCGGGCGCATGCGTTCGATGGCCGCATTGACGGCGGAATCGAGATCCTCGATGGCGGAATCATCGAAGTCTTGGCTAACCAACTTCAGTGTCAGGGGATCCCCCCTCTTCTCCCCATCGTAAGTGAAGCCCTCGTAATCGGGTGATAAGAACATCGATCCACTCCCATCCAGCTCGGGGAATTCTCCCCGGTATCCGACGCGATTGACCGGCGGGGTCCCGGGGTAATTACCTGTTGGGTGGGTCTTCTGCAACGGATCCATCGTACCTCCCCCGCGGGGATTTGCGCGGGGATCCGTCCCATGCGGCAGGATCGAAGCATCGGACCGGAAAACATAATGATTTACAGGACAAAGGGAGGTAGTACTTATGAATCTACAGGGCAAGAAGGTAGCGGTTCTCGCCGAAGACAACTACCAGGAACTGGAACTTTGGTATCCCTACTATCGGCTGTTGGAGGCCGGAGCGGAAGTGGTGCTCCTGGGCTCGGGCGACAAGGATGTCTTCAAGAGCAAGAACGGATACCCGGTCAGGGCCGACATGGATGCCTCCGACGCCAAGTCGGCCGACTTCGACGCGGTCATAGTCCCCGGGGGATTCGCCCCCGACAAGATGCGCAAGGTCAAGGCGATGACCTCCTTCGTCGCCGATATGCACGCGGAGGGCAAGGTCGTCGGGGCCATCTGCCACGCGGCATGGGTTCTCGTCTCCGCCGGAATTCTCGAGGGCAAGCGTGCAACCTGCGTATCCAACATCAAAGACGACGTCGTAAACGCCGGGGCCACCTACGTTGACGAAGAGGTCGTAGTAGATGGAAACCTCATCACCAGCCGCACTCCCCCCGATCTTCCGGCCTTCGCCAAGGCCATCGTCGATGCCCTGGCGTAACAGTCGCAGGACGCCGGGGTGTCGGGCAGTACCCGCCACCCCGGTGGCTCACCGCCCCACTATCAGGGCTATGACCGGTGGCAGGAACAAGATGATGGCAACTATCCTCACCAGGTGAAGCATGCTAACCTTCACCGGATCCGCATCCATCTCGAGCGCGATCACGCCCATCTGGGTCAACCCGGCGGCAGCCGTGGAGAGCAGGCAGGTGGTCAAGTCCCACTTGAACACCCGGTGCATGATGTATCCCAGGATCAAGCCCGCCAACAGCAACAGCATGGTTAGAAGTAGGACGGGAGCGATCATGCTCACGAATTGGGCCGGCATACTCGGATCGAAGTTCAAACCCAACATGGCACCCAGCCCGATCTGCGCCACCACGACACCCACCGGCGGCAAACCTCTCAATCGCATCCCGAGGGTTTGAAAGGTCCCCACGGCTACCATGGACCCCACGATCCCGCCGGCGGGCACTCCCAGGGCCCACGCCGCGAAACCGCCCGCCAGGCCTATGGCGATGGTTACGGGGAGCGGGTGAGCCCGGGCCGCGGTCCCGGGGGACGAGCCCCGTGCCTTCGGCTCCGAAACCCGGTCCCCTAGACGCGAATCGGGCTCCCCTCCGGTATCGAGCTGCGAGCCGAACTTCCTGGAGATGAGGGGTACAGTGGCGTACGTACCGAGGATGCGGATGAACTGCAGCAGGGCCACCGCCGATACGTCGGCCCCGTAGTCCAGGGCTATTATGCTCATCTCGGCTATACCCCCGGGTGCGGCACTGAAAATGCTGGTGGCGAGATCCAGTGATGTCAAACCGAACAGGACCCATCCGACGGCCACACCTGTACCCACCATCCAAAAGGCCAGGATGATGGCGGGAAGGATCAGCGACCTCAGGATGGCGATACTCTCCCTGCCTATCTTGGAGCCGATCATGATCCCGACGATGGCCTGGAGCAGAACGTTGAAGTACGGGGGTACCGATACCCATGGAAACCCGAGGATGGCTGCCGTGGCCGTGGCGAACATGGCGCCGACCAGGCCCGCGGCCGGGAGGTCGAAATACCTAAAGCCCCGATACCCGAGGTATCCGAGTCCCGACATCAGCACCAGGGTTACCGGAAGGGATTCCAGGGCATCACACCCCCATCGACACGGACCCGCGGGGTGTCAGTCTCGTCCATCCCGGATGCCCTCCAATACCGCGCCCATTCGCCGCAGGACCTCCGGCAACATTTCCTCGGGCGTAGAAGCGAAGGATATCCGCAGCCTGTTGGCGCCCCCGGGGCCGAAGGCCTCTCCCGGCGTCAGGGCCAGGTCGCCATCCTCGAGGAAACGCGTCGCCAGCTCCCGACCAGTCATGCCAATACCGGGGAAGGCGGGGAAGAAGAAACACGCCCCGCGGGGCACGTTGAACTCGATCCCCCGCAGGGAGGCCATGCCTTCGGCCAGGATGTCTCTTCTGGCCAGGTAGGATCTGGCCATGGAAGATAGCGTGTCGTGCTCCTCCCGGAGGGCGACGACGGCGCCCTTTTGGGCGAACGTGCATGCGCAGGATACGAGGTGCTGATGTATCATCAGCATGCGATCTATGAGACCCGAAGGACCCGCCGCGAACCCCACGCGCCACCCCGTCATGGCCCACGCCTTGGATACCGCCCCGGTTACCAGGGTGCGATCCCTCATTCCTTCGATGGCGGCGGGCGAAATGTGGCGATGCCCGTCGTAAGTGAAGGGGGCGTAGATCTCGTCGGTTATCACCGTGGCTCCGCACTGCTCGGTCAAATCGCGAATGGACTCCAGCTCGGAACGGGAGAATACCGTGCCCGTCGGATTCGCCGGCGTGTTAATTATGGTGACTCGCGCTCCCCCTTCGATGCCCCGGCGCAGGTCCCCCACGCGGGGACGATAGTCGTCTTCGGCGCAGAAACCGAAGGATACCGGTCGTCCACCGGCCAAGGCGACGGTGGAGCGGTACGTCAACCACCCGGGGTCGGGAACCAACACCGGGTCCCCGGGATCGACCAGTGCGCCCAAAGCCAGGGATAGCCCCTCCCTTTGCCCCACCGTTATCAGCACCTCGGATTCCGGATCGTATTCCACCCCGGACCACCTGTATAGGTGTTCGGAGACGGCCTCGCGCAATTCCAGTAGCCCGCGGGACTCGCTGTATCCGGAGTAGGCGCCCCCGAGCACCGCTTCGGACGTGGCCCTTCGCACCGCAGCGGGGGCGTCGAAATCCGGGCGGGCGGCGGCCATGGAGATCACGTCACGACCCGCCGCCTTCATACGCTTAACGCGATCGCTGATGTCAATGGTGGCGGAGTAGTCCACGCCTTCCAATCTCCGCGAGTATTTCAACGCTTCCCCTCCGTCCCTGGCCGGGCTACTCCCTCGAGGTCACCGGGTTCTCTAGCACTCCGAATCCCTCGATCTCCACCTGGACGGTATCTCCCGCCGACATGGGGCCGATGCCCGAGGGGGTCCCGGTCATGATGATATCGCCGGGGTAGAGGGTCATGACGCTGGCGACGAAATGAACCAGGTAGTCGGCGTCGAATACCATGTCGCCGAGGGTGGAAGACTGCTTCGTCTCCCCATTGAGCCGGGTTTCGATCCTTCGATCGCCGAGGTCGACGTCGGCGTTCAAGTAAGGCCCCACAGGACAGAAGGTATCGAAGCCCTTGCCCCGGGTCCACTGCCCGTCTTTGCGCTGAAGATCCCGGGCCGTGACGTCATTGGCGCAGACGTATCCGAATATGGCCCGACGCGCGTCCACCTCGTCGGGTCGGAAGATCTCCCGCCCTATGACGATGCCGAGTTCACCCTCGTAGTCCACCCTAGAGGATTGCGGGGGCAACACGATTTCCCCGCCGGGATCCAGGAGTGTTGTGAGTGGCTTGATAAACATCACGGGTTCCTCGGGCACCGTTGCGCCGGTTTCAGCGGCGTGTTCCCGGTAGTTGAGTCCTATGCAAACGATCTTCGTGGGCTCCACGGGGGTCAGCAGGTCAAGATCCCCGACGGGTCCCACCAGGTCCAATGGCTTGGGATCTTCGAAGGGGGATCCCTCTATACGATACACGCCTTCCGGGGTAATCTGGCCGTACGAGACCCGGTCACCCATCTTGAATCTAACGAATTGTTTCACGTCACACCTCTCCCTTCAATTTCGCGCGAATCGATTCCACTTCAGCAAGATTTCTTCAAAACGGATGCCGAACCTCCCGGTTGCGGTCTGTACCCGGGTTCCTGCGGTTTCACCTCGCACCGCGAACCCCGCGGCCCGCCCTTCGCAATAAGCCCGGGGGCCGCCGTCCCGAGGCCGCCACGGCCAGGATCGCCGCCGCGCCGACCACCACTCCCCCGGCCACCCCGAGGGCCGTGGCGAATCCCAG
>SLGS01000182.1 GCA_007136565.1 Clostridia bacterium
GCTGGCAATCCTTCGAGACGAGATAGAAAACCCCGGTGACGCCGCGCGGTGGTTGATGCGCAACGCCCCGGAGCCGAGGGATTTCCAATGAAGGGGGAGGCGGATCCTCGCCTCCCCCGGGGAAGCTGCAGATTCTTCGTCTACTCCTGGGCCAGGGCGGCCCCGAGGAACTCGCGAAACAGGGGATGGACGCGAGTGGGACGAGACTTGAACTCGGGGTGGAATTGAACTCCCAGGAACCACGGGTGATCCTCCAACTCCACGATTTCCACCAGGTCGCCCTCGGGCCACACCCCCGCGGCGTGCATACCCGATCGAGCCATATCACCGCGATACTCGTTGTTGATTTCGTACCTGTGCCGATGTCTCTCTTTGACCTCGGGACAACCGTACGCCCCCGACGCCAGGCTACCCGGGGACAGCTTGCACGGATACGTACCCAGCCTCATGGTTCCGCCCATGAGGTCGAGGTCCTTTTGATCGGGCATCATATCGATGACCGGGTGCGGCGTATCCCGATCGAACTCGGTGCTGTTGGCGTCTTGTAGGCCGATGACGTTCCGGGCGAACTCTATAACGGCGCACTGTAGTCCGAGGCAGAGGCCGAGGAAGGGAACCCGGTTCTCCCGCGCATACCTGATGGCGGCGATCTTACCCTCTATTCCTCGATCCCCGAATCCCCCGGGCACCACGACCCCGTCGGCGTCGGCGAGCCTGGACTCGGCCAAGCGCAGCGACTCATCGGGATCGGAACCGATCAGGTCCTCGGAATCCACCCATTGCAACTCTACGCTCACACCGTGGTGTATCCCCGCGTGCACCAGGGATTCCACCACCGACATGTAGGCATCGTGCAAATCCACGTACTTGCCGACGATGGCCACTCGGGTGGTCCCCTCCGGATTCTTGAAGCGATGGATCATCCGGCGCCAATCCGCGAGATCCTTTTCCGCCTCTTCGAAGCCGAAGTGATCCATCACCAGGTCTGCGAATCCCTGGTCCTCCAGCATCAGTGGCACCTCGTATATGGTGGAGGCGTCGGCGTTGGATATAACCGCCTCCTCGGGAACGTCGCAAAAGAGGGCGAGCTTGGAGGTCACATCGGGGGTGAGGACCTGCTCGGACCGACAGACAATCACGTCGGGCGCTATCCCGATGCTGCGGAGGGAAGCCACCGAATGCTGGGTCGGCTTCGTCTTGAGTTCCCCGGCCGCCTCGATGTAGGGAACCAGGGTGACGTGGACGTAGAGAACACCCCTCCGCCCGGCATCGACCTTCATCTGCCTTATGGCTTCCAAGAAGGGCAGACTCTCGATATCTCCCACGGTTCCGCCTATTTCGGCGATGACCACGTCTATCCCGGGAAAGGCCGCGACCTTCTCGATCCTGCTTTTGATCTCGTTCGTTATGTGAGGGATTACTTGAACCGTGGCCCCGAGGAACTCGCCCCGGCGTTCGCGTTCGATCACGCTGGAGTATACGCCACCGGTGGTAACGTTGTGATCCTGGCTGAGGTTTTCGTCGATGAATCTTTCGTAGTGCCCGAGATCCAGGTCCGTCTCGGCGCCGTCCTCGGTTACGAACACCTCGCCGTGCTGCAGGGGGCTCATCGTCCCCGGATCCACGTTCAGGTAGGGATCCAGTTTCATTATGGCCACCCTGAGCCCTCGGCTCTTGAGGAGCCTACCGAGGGAGGCGGCGGTGATACCCTTTCCGAGCCCGGAGAGCACCCCTCCTGTGACGAATATGAACTTGCCCATACGAACAGCCTCCTGTCACCTCGAGGAAGAGGATTGAATTCTCGTTAAGGAAACGTGGGGGAAGCACCGAACCGCGGTCGAGCCAGCTCACAAAAGCAAAAGGCCCAGTCGGCGAGAGCTCCTCGACTTGGTGCCCACGCTTATTCTATGCCTCCCGTCGAGGGGAGTCAACATTTTCGGACCCGCCGAGATCGATGCGTCACCTCCGTCCCGGTCCTTGACCGTTTTAGTGATAATGAGTATCATTACCGATACGGTAAGGAGGTCCACTTTGAACTACAATTTGAAAAACGTAGTGCTTGCGGCACTCGTGGTGATCGTCGCCCTATCCGTCGGCGCCTGTTCGTCTTCCGACGACGAAATAGTCGTGTATTCCGCCCGGCGCGAAGGCTTTGTCAGGCCCGTATTGGAATCCTTCGAAAAGGAAACCGGCATCAGGGTACGCCTTCTCACCGGTGGAGAGGCCCTGGTCAACCGCATAGTGTCAGAAGGTGATGATGTAAAAGCGGATGTCTTCCTCGCCAACGACACCGGCGCAATGGAATTCTTGAGGGAAAACGAACTCCTGGCGGCCAACGACTCGGCGAGGGTCGCCTCCGTTGATGAGCGCTATCGAGCCCCGGATGGTTCCTGGGTCGGCATCTCCGCGCGCACCCGGGTCTTCATGTACAATCGCGACCTGATCTCGTCCGACGAAATGCCCACCCGAATAGAAGACCTGGCCGATCCTCGCTGGGCAAATTCCTTCGCCGTTGCGCGTGGTGGTAACAGCTCCACCGTAACCCACGTAGCGGTACTCAGATCCGTCTGGGGTGACGAGCGAACCGCGGATTGGCTATCGGCCATTAATTCCAACTCGGGGGCCGTCCTCGATGGCCACACGGCCATAAGACACGCCGTCGGATCCGGTGAATTCGCCTTTGGTCTCGTCAATAACTACTACTACCATCTGCAATCGAGGGAACCAGCGAACAACAATGTCGGGGTCATATATCCCGACGGCCAACCCGGTGAAATGGGTGCCTTCGTCAACGCCGCCGGAGCGGCCCTGCTTCGGGACGCACCGAATCATGATGCGGCGGTCGGGTTAATCGATTACCTCCTGGCCCCAGAACAGGTCCAAGCGTTTACCGAGCTCAGTCGCGAAACCCCACTGGATCCTTCCATCCCGGTGGTGCCGGAGGCGGATCCCATAGACTCGTACGCGACGATGGAAATTCCCCTGACCGGTGTCGGAGAGGCATGGCGGGACGCACGAGACTTGATATCCGAGTCCGGATTGGACCTCGGCTTGGATAACTGACTCGAGAGGGCAGACGGTCGGCCCAAGCTTAGCCTAGGAGGTGCATATATCGTGGCGGACAAGAGAATGGATCCCGCTGGCATTGTAATCAGCGTCGCCGTGACCATGGTAGCGGTAGTGGTTATCATGCCCCTGGCTCAAATCGCCCTGTCCGCCCTAGCCGTGACCCCGGACCGGTGGGTCGACCTCTTGGATGATCGGATTCCACACCTTCTCCGGAACACCCTGTCACTGGTGGTCGCAGTCACCTTCCTTTCCCTCTTCTGGGGAACGCTTCTGGCGTGGCTCGCCCACCGCACGGATGTGCCCGGAGCGGGTACCTGGCGCTGGCTACTGGCGCTTCCCCTCGCCTTCCCCCCTTACGTCGGGGCCCTGGCCTACATTTCCATTTTCGGCCCCCGGGGGATGCTGGTGGAGCAATTCGCGTTCAGCCCACCGGACATCTATTCCTTCGGCGGAGCCGTCCTCATCCTCACGGCCTTTACGTACCCTTACGTATTCCTGATCGTGGGATCGGCCCTACGCAGGGGTGGAGCGGAACTCGAGGAAGCGGCGATGATGACGGGAGCCCGTCCCCTCAAGATACTCTTCGGAATCACCCTGCCACTTCTTCGCCCCGCCCTCCTGGCGGGAGGGCTCCTGGTGTCCCTTTACGTACTCGGGGATTTCGGCGTCGTCAGCCTACTGCGATACCCGACCTTTACCTCAGCCATCTACTTCCAACTCGAAGGTTTCGACCCGGGCTCCGCCGCTGTATTGAGCCTGGTATTGGTTATGTTGACCATGTCCGTCCTGGGTATCAAACGCCTCGCCGGGCCGAGGAACGGTCGCTACTCGAGTCGCCGTTCCCGTCCCGACACCCGCCGCCACTACCTCGGTGGGCTCAGGATCCCGGCGATGGTCACGGTCCTCCTTTCCGCGGTGGCGACAACAGGCATCGTGCTCTCGGTGTTGATACACTGGACAATTCGCGGGCTGGCTTCCGGAGTCGATCCCCGCCTCGGCACCTACCTCGCCAACAGCCTCATGTTGGGCGTCATCGCAGCCTCTTTGACCATGCTCTTTTCCATCCCCGTGGCCCATCAGTCCATCCGGGCGACGAGTCTCTCCTCGAGGATCACGGCGGGGTTATGCTATGCCGGATATTCCATCCCGGGGGTCATCATCGGCCTCGGCACACTGGCGACGTTCATCGGAGTCGTGAGCCCCCTCTACGGAACCGCGGTTCCCATGATCGCAGCCCTTTTCATAAGGTTCCTTCCACAAAACCTAGAGGCCAGCGGTGCCTCCCTGGAGCGGGTTTCTCCCGACCTCGAAGAGGCCGGACGCGTCGGAGGAGCGACCCGGGGCCAGGTTCTTCGAAAGATCACTATCCCGTTGATGAAGCCGGGCGTTTTGGCCGGTGGTGCCCTTGTCTTCGTAAGTTCGATCAAGGAACTGCCCGCCTCCCTGATCCTGAGACCCGCGGGCTTCGATACCCTGGCCGTTAGGGTGTGGATGGAGGCCGCCGAGGGTTTCTACGAGCTGGCCGCCCCGGCGGCACTCTTGATCGTAGGAATATCCCTCGTCTTTCTTCGCCTATCCGTCGAGGATTTTTAGATAGGAGGAACTGACCATTGCAAGCATATGCCGCAAGTCTCGAGGGCGTCTTCAAGTGGTTCACGACGGAGCGCCCGGCCATCGCGGATATCGACCTAACCGTGGAGCAAGGTGAAATCCTTACCCTGATCGGACCCAGCGGGTGCGGGAAGACTACCACCCTGAGACTCATAGCCGGGCTGGAGACCGCCAACGGTGGTGCGATCCGGGTGAACGGAAAGATGGTTGACGACGGGTCGGAGTGGATTCCTCCCGAGCGGCGAAGTATCGGGATGGTTTTCCAAGATTACGCCCTATTCCCACACCTACGCGTCAAGGACAACATCGGGTTCGGATACGAAGCCTCGGATCGCCGAGAGAAGATCATGCGCGCCCTCCAGGATGTCCATCTAGATGGACTCGAGGATCGCTATCCCCACGAGCTCTCGGGGGGGCAGCAGCAAAGGGTTGCCCTGGGACGAGCATTGCTGCGCAGACCCTCCCTCATACTGCTCGATGAACCCTTCAGCAATCTCGATCCCCACCTCCGGCGCGACATGCAGCGGGATGTCTCCCGCATCCTCCGCGAATCCGGGGCCGCGGCCATCCTAGTCACGCACGATCACAGGGACGCCCTGGCCGTTTCGGATTCTGTGGCGATAATGTCCGAGGGAAACATCGTGCGCCGGGGAACTCCGAGGGAAGTTTACACCGACCCCCGAAACGAATTCTCCGCCAGGTTCCTCGGCAGGGCCAATATCATCGACGGTCGGATTCAAGACTCGGGAACCCGCCTCGAAACTCCCCTGGGGGCATTCGCCGGGAA
>SLGS01000010.1 GCA_007136565.1 Clostridia bacterium
CCCGCCGCGCCCTGATGGCGGGCACGGAAGGCCATGTAACCATGGAATTCACTATCGAGCGCGACGGTTCGGTGAGCGATGTGACCGTGATCGAGGCCGAGCCGCCCGGGGTGTTCAATGCGGAGGCGGTGCGCGCCCTCGAAGCGTCGGACATGGTGCTCGGCGAGGAACTATCCCCGGTACTGACGAGACTCCTCGGCCAAATCGAGTCCCCGCCTCGCGACGGGGGAGTGCTGTTCACCCTGATGCCGGCACCCGCTGCCGGCGGTCGGTCGGAAGAAGTATTGGATGCCCTGCGGGAGCGCCTGGGAGGTATAGCTCCCGGGTTCGGCGGCGAAGTGCTAAGGATAGATGAACCCGGTTTCCGCGCCCGCGCCCACGCCGTCGGGATGTCCCCGGGAAGTTATGCGTTGCACTTGTTGTCGACGTCCGACATCGGGGATGATGAGGTGGGGGAAGGGGGACCTCCCCGATCCGTGCTGGAGGAGGTTCTGGACCCCGGGGTCGCCGACAGGATAATTGCGGCCATGCAAAGGGAAATCGACGAGGAACGGGAAACCGGACCTCCCATGGACCCACCCGGTGTCGAGAGGGAACGGGAATCCGTGGGCCCACCCGAGGACGTTCCGGGCCAAGGGCCGCCGGATGATGTGCCCGCCGGTCCACCGGACTCCAAGCCGGGACCGCCCGCCGACGCTGGCGATGGCCTGCCCAACCGAGGCCGGGAGGGTTTTGCGCCCCCGGGGTGGGAACGTAGGGAGGATGGTACGTTTACACCCCCGGGCCGAGCTGGGAGAAACTGATGCCAAAGAAACCATTCGACGCTTCATCATATGACTATTACCTTCCGGAGTGCGATATAGCCCAGGAACCGGTGGTTCCCAGGGATTCGTCGAGATTACTCGTCCTGGATAGATCCCGTCCCCCGGGCAGCCCGCGCGGGATGGACCACCTGCACTTTCGAGATCTAGAAACCTTGCTTCGGCCCGGGGACTGCCTGGTCCTAAATAGGACCCGCGTCCGCCGGGCCCGTTTGCGCGGCATACGCCTGCCCGGCGGGGGGGAGGCAGAGATACTCCTGTTGGAGGGCGGTGGCCATCGCTGGAAGGGGATGATCCGCCCGGCGCGCCGGGTGCGCGTGGGCACCGAGATAGCCATCCTTCCCCCGGATCTTTGGGGTGAGATCGGTGATATCGAGCCCGGGGATCGCCCTGGGTCTCTGGCGTCCCGAGCACCCCTGCTCCGTGTGGACTCCGTGGAGGGCGACGGGGTCTTCGGGTTTTCCTTCGACGGCCCCACCGACGTGATGGAAGTGGAGGACCTGGGGCAGTTGCCCCTGCCTCCTTACGTCGTAAGGCCTCCCCGGGACGTATCCGGTTACCAGACGGTCTACGCGCGGGAGACGGGCTCCGCCGCCGCGCCGACCGCGGGGCTTCACTTCACGCCCCGACTCCTGGAGCGGCTGGAGCGCCTCGGTGTGCGCACCCCCCGCGTGGTACTTCACGTGGGGCCCGGGACCTTTCGACCCCTGCGCGCCGACGATGTCCGCGACCACGACATGCACACCGAGTGGCTGGAAGTCTCCCGGGAGGCGGTCGACGAGATAGAGCGGACCAGGGCGCGGGGAGGGCGCGTGATCGCCGTGGGCACCACGGCGGTCAGGTCCCTGGAGACCGCCGCCGCGGGCGGGAAGCTCGCGCCGTACGCGGGCACCACGGACCTTTACATCTACCCCGGTTACGAGTTTCGCGTCGTCGAGGGTTTGGTGACGAACTTCCACCTGCCTTCCAGCACACTGTTGTTGCTGGTGTCCGCCATGGCGGGCAGGGACAGGATCATGGCGGCCTATCGGGAAGCCCGTCGTCGTAGTTATCGGTTCTACTCCTTCGGAGACGCCATGTACATATTGCCAAAAAGGGAAGGTGGGTCGTCGCGATGACGCTGATCTACGAGTCGTCGAAAACCCTGGACCGCGGTGCCAGGATCGGGAAGATGATTACGCCCCACGGATCGGTGAATACCCCGACCTTTATGCCCGTGGGGACCGCGGGGAGCGTCAAGGCGGTGGGTCCGAGGGACCTGTCGGAGGCCGGCGTGGAGATGATCCTCGCCAACACCTACCACCTCCACCTCCGACCCGGGGAGGAGATCGTCGCCCGCATGGGCGGGTTGCACGGATTCATGGGGTGGAATCGCCCGATACTCACCGACAGCGGCGGTTTCCAGGTCTTCAGCCTGTCCTCCCTTCGCACCGTCGACGACGATGGCGTCACCTTCAACTCCCACGTGGACGGTGCTCGATTGCACCTGACGCCGGAGTCGGCGGTGGCGATACAGGAGAAGCTGGGTGCGGATATCATAATGCCCCTGGATCAATGTCCACCCCTCCCGTCCAGTCCCGGGGATCTCGCCGAAGCCGTCCGTCGCACCACGCACTGGGCCGAAAGATCCCTCGCCGCGAGGCGTCGAGACGACCAGTCCATGTTCGGGATAATCCAGGGTGGAGTGGATCTCGACCTTCGCCGGGAGCACCTGGATGATATGATCTCCCTCGGATTCGAGGGGTACGCGCTGGGGGGATTGAGCGTGGGCGAGCCCCTGGAGGAGATGTACGGGGTCCTGGCGGGCCTGGTCGGTCGTATGCCGGGGGATCGACCCCGATATCTCATGGGAGTGGGAAGCCCCGACGCCGTCATCGAGGCCGTCCGGGAGGGCATAGACATGTTCGACTCGGTGTATCCCACCCGTATGGCCAGGCACGGAACCGTCATGACCTCTTCGGGTCCCCTCACCATAAGGAACGCCGTCCAGGCCGACCGGACGGGTCCCCTGGATCCCCGGTGCGATTGCCCCACTTGCAGAAACTTCCATCGCGCGTACGTACGCCACCTGATCAAGTCCAGGGAGGTTTTCGGGTATCACCTCGCCACTATCCATAACCTCCGTTTCATGGCGGATCTGATGTGCGACTTGCGCTCGGCCATCGCAGGTGACTACCTCGAGGATTTTCGGCGCGAGTTCTGGGCCAACTATTACGGTGAAGAACCCCCCCGATGATCGACCCGATCGTTGCGGTGGTAGTCGCCGAGCAATAGAATATATTTACACGGTGGCCCTCTTGGGTCGCCATGGTAGGGGATCGGCGACGACATCGTCGTCCCCCGCGACGTCTTCGTGGCAGGGTGAGGGGATGGCTATCCCCAATTCCCGACCGGTGGTGAAGCCCCCCAGGGGGACGAGTCCATCAGCCTCATCGGTTGATCCGGTTGGAATCCGGAACCGACAGTAAAGTCTGATTGGGAGGAGGCGGAGCGTACGAGACGGCCCCGGTCGCCACCGGGCAGCTGACTTGCACCCTCCGCGCCCCGACCCGCTCGGGGTTTTCGTTTCTTCACAGGAGAGGTGATATCGATGAACCTTGGAACCCGCAGGATGGTACTCGGCGCCGTTTTCGCGGCGTTGATACTCATGGCCACCACATTCCTAAAGATACCGGGGGCGACCGGTTACTACCACCTGGGAGACGGTTTCATCTACGCGGCGGCGGTCCTGTTGGGCCCCGTCCTCGGCGGCATGGCAGCCGCGGTGGGTTCGATGCTCGCCGACGTACTCGGGGGATACGCGATATGGGCGCCCTGGACTTTCGTAATAAAGGGGTTAACCGCTATCGCTGTAGGCCTGGTGGCTTACAGGGCCCGATCCTGGCCGCGGATAGGCCTGGGAATGGTCCTCGGGGCAGCCGTAACCATAGCCGGTTACGCCCTGGCTGCCTACGTGATGTACGGATTCGCAGCGGTCCTGCCCGAGACATACTTCAACGTGGCCCAAACCGGATTCGGAATATTGATAGGATTTGCCTTGTTGCTTTGGAACAGGACCCGCATGGATGACATGATGCACCTGGACGAGGATCGCGAGAGATAGCCCCGGGGTCCGGATCCCCGGGAATGTCCGCGAATCCTCGCCGGAGGGAGGATGCTCGTGAGTCGCTTGATACCGGACGGAGAAAATCGCTGGAGATTGCCCAGGCGCGCAAAGATGAGGGTGGACGCCCTGGTTTACATGAGTCGACGGCTGAAGGAGGCGCACCTGGAGAAGGGGGCCCTGGATCAGTTGGAGGATTCCGCCGCTCTCCCCGGGATCCTGGATCCGGTGATCGGGATGCCCGATCTGCACCAGGGATACGGGTTGCCCATCGGCGGGGTCATGGCCATGCGCGCCGAGGAGGAGGACATCGGTGAATCGGTGGTATCGGCGGGTGCCGTGGGCTACGACATAAACTGCGGCGTCAGGCTACTATCCACGGACCTAGAAGCGGCGGACCTCGGCCGGGATGACCTGTCCTCGCTGTTGGATCACCTGGTCCGCAGGATTCCCCCGGGGGTCGGAAAATCCAGCGCCCAGGGCGAAATCGGGATAGATTTCGAGGAGGTAGTCACCCGGGGGGCCCGGGCCCTGGTGGACGCGGGATACGGGCGCAGCGAGGACCCCGAGGCCATCGAGGAGTACGGCGCCATGGAGGGCGCCCGCCTGGGGGCGGTGACCGCCAAGGCCCGACAAAGGGCGGACCAACTGGCCACCATCGGCGGAGGAAACCACTTCATCGAACTGGGCGAGGTGGAGGAAGTATACGATGAAGACCTGGCGGCGCGCTTCGACCTTCACAGGGGGAGGTTGAGCGTGATGATACACACCGGTAGCCGGGGATTCGGCCACGAGATATGCGGGCATTATTCATCACTCATGGGGAAGGCGGCCAAGTCCTACGGGATAGACCTCCCCAACAAGGGCCTGGCGTGCGTTCCGATATCATCTCGCGAGGGTCGGGATTACCTGGCGGCCATGGCGTGCGCGGTCAACTACGCCTTCGCCAACAGGCAACTCATGACCCACGAGGTCCGCGGGGCCTTCGAGGATTTCATGGGGCGCGTCCCCGGTCTCGCGGTGGTCTACGACGTGGCGCACAACATCGCCAAGTTCGAGATGCATCGCGGATCAAAGGCCCTGGTCCACCGAAAGGGTGCCACCCGGGCCCTGGGGCCGGGTCACAGCGAAAACCCGCGTCGTTACAGCGATGTGGGACACCCCGCCATTGTGCCCGGTAGCATGGGCACCGCTTCCTACGTCTTGGTCGGTACGGATCAAACCGCCGAGACCTATTTCTCCATCAACCACGGTGCCGGACGGGTCATGTCGAGGGGACAGGCGAGAAAGAGCATCGACCTCGGGGAATTCCGTCGCCAACTGGGCGAGGTCGTCTACGGTGGAGTCTCGCCGAAGAAGGTGATCGACGAGGCTCCGTCGGCTTACAAGGATATCGACGACGTGGTGGACAGCCTGGCGGACATCGGGATAACGCGCAAGGTAGCCCGCCTGAGGCCCATGGCCGTGATCAAGGGATCCTGAGTTCGGGAGTCGGATCGAAG
>SLGS01000016.1 GCA_007136565.1 Clostridia bacterium
AACCCGCCCCAGAGAGGCTTCATTCGAGTGGATCGTCTCGATGTTTCCGGCATCGATGAGCACGTTCAGGGCTTCACGTCCCCGTTGGGAATCCAACATGAGGACTTTCCTCCTGGTGCCCCCATTCTCTCGGTATTCAACGACAACGCTCTTTTCACCGTGCATCATCTTCAAGTTCCTGGGGGTATCGAGGGCCACCAGTTCTCCGTCGTTGATGAATGCCACCCTGTCGCAAATCTCCTCGGCCACATGCATATCGTGGGTGGTGAGTAGAATCGCCGCCCCTCGTTGTTGCTCCTGGAGGATCATATCCTTGACCCTATCCGCCAACCCCGGATCCAACCCCGCGGTCGGCTCATCGAGGAATAGAATGTCGGGCATGTGCATCAGGGAGCGGGCGAAAACCAGGCGTTGCTTCATACCCTTGGAGTACTCTTCCACCCTTTGATTCAAAGCGTCACCCAGGCCCAGCGTCTCGAGGAGAGCCTCCAGGGGACGGATTTTTCCCGAGTATAAAGCCGAGTGGTAACGGAGATTCTCCAGCCCGGTGAGCCGCGAGTAGAGGTTGGGGTGCTCAAAAGAGACTCCGATGCGGTTAAAGAATTCCTTACCCAGGCCCGCGAGGGTATTACCGTCGTAAGAGATACTGCCGTGGCTGATCGGAAGGAGGCCTATCATACAGTTTTGAAGAGTACTCTTTCCGGCACCACTGGGGCCCAGGCATCCCAGTATTTCACCGGGGGCCAACTCGAAGGAAATATCGCGCAAAGCCGGGGCCGCCGCACCCGTGTACGTGTAGGTAAGCTCCCGTACTTCAACCTTCCCATCCATCACGTCCACTCCCGTCCGCCAGGCCCGACCTTATCATTCGGATCAGTTCTTCGATCATCTCGCCCCACCAGGAAGCACCACCGATCGACCCCGTTGACTCCATTGCGAGTTCCTCCCAATTACCTTCGCTGTGCTTGAGCACGTAGGTCCCGAATTCGGTCAGGAGGGTGTTCACGAAATAGACCGCCATATCGGCCGATACATCCGACCTGATCTGCCTTCTGGCATGGGCGGACTCCACCATCCCCCTCAGGAAATCCTCGGACATGTCCCTTAGGTCGGGGAGAATTTGATCCCGGACCGAGCTGTTCATGAACCTGTAGGCCAGCCGATGATATCGGGGGTTTTCTCGGGCGAATGCTGTCCCCGCCCGAAAGAGCGTTTCCAGGTCCTCGAAGAGATCTTCGCCCCCCAAGGAGACGTGTTCCGAAAAATACCGAGTCTTGGCCCGAGAGGCTAGCTCGAGTAGGTGTCGATACAGGTCCAGCTTGTCTTCGAAATACTGGTATACGCTTCCCTTGGCGATATCGGCTTTATCGGCGATTTGGGCGACGGACACCCTATCGTACGGATTGCTTGCGAACTCCTCGAGGGACACCTCGAGGATGCGGTCGCGCTTGGCCTCGGGCAAGTTGAAAAAGGTCGGGGTGGGCAAGACAACACCTCCCGTGTATTGGATCGGCATCCGGGGTCGACACCTAGCATGACCAATCATTCACATGACTGCATGGTCATATAATGACTCGCCGGTCACTTGCTGTCAAGACCGGGGGCGGAACTCGCGCGTGATCCCGTGTTGGCCGCTACAAAGCCCGCCATGATGGGCAAGGGTCCAATGCGCGGCGGCGGTTTCGAGGGGAGATATTTCGCACAACGAGATAAAACTTGATGCCCCGGCCTATACAGGTGGTATTGTTTGTGTACGTAGTGCCGTTAACATCCTGTCGGAACACGTTTGGAGGAAGTCGATACCCGATGTTCATCGTCGATTTACTCTTGGTTTTAATCATAGTATTTCTCGTTTACGCTACGGTCGTGGGATCCTTCGGCCTTTGGAACTCGTCGAAGGGAAAGGACCGTCACTCCCCCACCAGTAGATTTGCCGTCCTGGTTCCGGCCCACGATGAGGAGGCGGTCATCGAGCCCCTGTTGGAAAGTCTCGGGGATCAAGAGTACCCGGGGGATCTCTACGATATATACGTGATAGCGGACAATTGCAGCGATTCCACGGCTGATCGCGCTCGTTCGGCGGGCGCCGAGGTAATGGAAAGGACTTCCCGTGATGCTCGGGGTAAAGGCCACGCTCTGCGCTACGGCCTGGAGCAGTTGGACCTACTGGGGCCCGAAGCTTCCGGGGCATACGATGCAGTCGTCTTCTTCGACGCGGACAATCTCGTCGATCCGAGTTTCTTGCAGGTGATGAATGACAGGTTACTCTCGGGCGAAGATCTCATCCAAGCCTTCCTCGACAGTAAGAACCCGGCCGACACCTGGATATCCTCGGCTTATAGTTTGCTCTTTTGGCTGAATTGCCGATACATGATGCTCGCAAGATACAACCTCGGGCTGAGCGCTGCATTCATGGGTACGGGTATGTGTATCAGCGCGGCGGCTCTCGCAGATGTCGGGTGGAACGTGGAGACACTAACCGAAGACCTAGAGTACTCGGCGCAGGCCGTCCTCAAAGGCTACCCAACTCACTACACCCACGAAACGCGGGTATACGACGAGAAGCCCCTCACTTTCGCCGCATCGGCTAAGCAAAGGCTTCGTTGGGCGAGGGGCCAATTCGCGGTCGCCTTCGGGTACTTGATCCCCCTGATATCCTCGGGCATCAAGAATCGTTGCCCAGTCCGCCTCGAAGCGGGCGCGCGCCTCTGCCAGCTATTCGTTATCCTGGCGGCATCTCCGGTCTTTTGGTTGCACTCCCACCTGGGCGGAGGGGAAAACTGGGGAATGGCGGGGGCCATGCTGGATGGGATACCATTCTTCCCGCAGATTCTGGTCGTCGTCCCCTACTCAATCATGGTTTACGCGGCCGTGGTGGATGGACACCCGGCGGAGACTTACGTCTACGCCCCGTTGTATCCGGTGTTCACATTCAGTTGGCTATTCATAATGCTAGCCGGACTCTTCACCGTTGGAAACAAGCGATGGATGCCCACCGAACACCGGCGTGCTTTGGACATGGCCAGAATAAATCGCCCGCGGATTCTTACCGTCTCCCCGAGGGACGTCGCCCAATACGAAACACGAATTGCAATGGCTGGAGGCTTTTCGGGTACGAACTGGAATTGACGTCGTTGTCGCCGGGGAAACCAGGCCCGGTATGCCCTAGGCCGCCCGCCCCGGGCGTATCGGGACGACTCCCCCGGCTACCCATCTCTCCCGCGCCCCTCCATCTCGTCGAGGCGCCTCTCGAGTTCATCTATCCTCCTGCGAAGGTCCTCCATATCGCCGGGGCGGGCCTCGGGTGACGAATGGTCCGTCCCCGATTCGCAATGAGATTCCGGGCTCGAAGACACTTCGTCACGGGAGGGTCCAGCGCCCGGTGGCTCCTCTTCTGGGGGAGGTAGAGGTCTCCTGTCGCGCAAGATCAATACGATCACCAGCAGTACCAAGCCGTACGCGACCAAACGAAGCACGAAGGGAGTGAATATCAAAAAGGGTAACGAAGGGAAACCAGGCCCGAAAAAGGATCTGAGGATATCCCTCAGGGAATCGAAAACCAGGGGAATAGCCGCCATCGCTCCCCAGAGATCGCAAATGTAGTCGAGGCTACCGCCGACAAAGAGAGAAGTACCGATCAAAGTGTATCCCCCCGAGCTGCGAATTGGATGTGCTGCTTCCCCACATGTTCGCCTCAGTCATCCGGTTTTCCTAGTAATCCTCCATCGCAGGTTTGATCCTGATCTAAGGAGAAAAGTGTATATTGGAGCAAGTTGGTCCCGACAACTCGGCCGAGGAGGAATCTGTGTGAACTACGATCGCATCCGCAGCATAATTGAAGATTTCGTCGCCCAAGACCCCGGGAACAAGGTGCCGGAAGGACCTGCGATATTTGACTCACCCCTGGTCGGATTCATAGAGGCCACGGATCCCATCTTCGACGATTTCGGCAAGCCGGGGATAATCGGCCCCCATCACCGGCATCCCCTGGAATGGCTGACCTCCGCTCAGACAGTAATCTCGTATTTTCTCCCCATCAGCGAAGATATCCGTCGAAGCAACGTTCCTGGCGAATCCGCATCCACCCAGTGGCTATTCGCGCGGTTTTGGGGAGAAGCTCTGAACGAAAGACTCCGGCGCATCCTCGTGGCTCGCCTACAGGACGCTGGTTTCGACGCCATGGCACCCCCCTTTTCCGATGAATACGAAGTCTTGGACATGAACAGCAACTGGTCCGAGCGGCACGTAGCCTTCGCTGCGGGACTGGGTAGCTTCGGACTAAATCGGGGCCTGATAACGGTCAAGGGGAGCGCCGGGCGCTTCGGTAGTGTAGTCACGTCCCTACCGGTGGAGGATGTCGGACGCCACCGTCCCGACCCCTTCGAGGCCTGTCCGAGCGTCGCCGATGGTAGCTGTGGAAAGTGCGTCGAACGCTGCCCGGCCGGAGCGATTACGGTGCTCGGCAAGGATCGGTCCATCTGTAGCCGGTACTTGCGCGAAATCCAAGGACCGACCGTCCGATCGACGATGGGGTTCCCCTACTCGCCGTGCGGTAAGTGCTACGTCGACGTCCCGTGTGAAGCAGAAAGCCCCGGAACAGCGTGAGTGTCTTACCGCCCCGGGGGCCATAATCACCGATGGAGGTGGGATATCTTGAGGAAGATCACCACTGATTCCAAGCGCTGTACCGGTTGCGGTGCGTGCGAAATGGCCTGTTCCTTTTATCACACCGACGAATTTTCGCGGGATCTTTCCAGAATACGCGTGATCAAGGATGAATTGGCGGGTCACGACTATCCGATTCTTTGTCGCCAGTGCCAAACACCGGCCTGCGTGCAGGCTTGTCCCACCGCTGCCCTATCGAGGATGGAATCGGGCACGATACTCCTCGACGTATCCCTTTGCACCGGCTGCCAGCTGTGTTCGTCGGTATGTCCCCACGGTGCGGCACCGATGGATGTGATTCGTGGCGTCCCGCTGATCTGCGACCTTTGCGACGGTGAGCCCGCCTGCGTCGAAAGATGCGCCACCGAAGCTTTGAAGTACGAGGATCCCCGCAAGGCCGACTCCCGGGGGCGCCTGGACATCGCCCGGAAGATATGGAACGGGGGAAACGGCACATGACCGCGGGACGGCTGCTCAGGATTAACTTGACAACCTCGGTCTGCACCCCTGAGCCGATCCCGGCCGAAGTAATGCGCAAATTCATCGGTTCGCGAGGCCTCAACATGCGGACCATCTTCCGCGAAATCCCCGCCGGCACCAACCCCCTGGGTCCCGACAACAAGCTGGTCTTCGGTACCGGACCGCTCAACGGGACCATGTTCCCGGGCAGTCGCTTCAACGTTAGCGCCCGATCGCCGCAAACGGGCCTGGTTGGCGACTCG
>SLGS01000202.1 GCA_007136565.1 Clostridia bacterium
AGTACAAGTAGATGATGTCAACGACCCAGGGAGGGAACCAATGAAAACAAAGTCAACTCTGGCCGTACTCGGTATCATTTCTTTACTACTCATCAGCCTCGTGGGCACAGCGGCCGCCGCTCCATTTGTCGACGTACACGATAATCCACACAGGGAAGCCATTGAGGCGATGACGCGGCTCGGTATTCTGGAGGGCGTTGGAAGCAACCGATTCGCCCCGGAGATGGAACTCAACCGCGCGGCCGCCGCCAAGGTTGCGGCGTACTTGATGGGATACAAGGAAGAGGATGCCATCACGGCGGCCGGGTGGGACCCACTGTTCACCGACGTTTATCCGGGAATGGGCGCCCACGAATGGGCCGTCGGTTGGATCAACCTGATGGCGACCGACGGGATAATCGTGGGAATGCCCGAGGGCGACTACCGTCCCGGGGATCCGCTGCAAATGGTACAATGGGCGGCGATCCTCACGAGGATCCTCGGTCACGAGGGTGAAGGAATGTCTTGGCCCGGCGATTACGACACTACCGCCAATGACCTGGGACTCACCGATGGATTCGAATACATCGGCGGCACCATCGTGAACAGGGCTGAGATGGCCCGCATGACGGCCACCGCAATCTTCGATATCGAACGAGCGGACGGAGAGAAGATCATAGACGTAGTCGATTTCGAGGAAGTGGAATTCGAGCCCGTGGAAGACGTCGTCTACGATGACGTCGATCTCAACATATCCATAGACCGCCGGTTGCTGCCGACGGGTGGCGGACAGACTGCAACCCTCACCGTCGAGGCTCTCCGCGCCGACGGCTCCCCCGCGGCCAACACCTCGATCTCCTTCTTCGCTGGCATCGACGTCCCAGACGATGCGATGATCGATCGAAACAGCCAACTATCGATCCTCGAGTCCATCACGGATTCTTCGGGCAGGGCACAGGTCACCTATACCACTCTCCCCGGCGACGATGACAGGATGATCACCCTGAAGGCCAACGTGCCCAAGGGCTCAGACTGGATCGATGCCGGCGTGATCATCACGGCATCCGACACGGCCTGTCTCGTCAGCGGTAGGCTGATCAATCCCTTTACCGGTGATCCGGTTCGCGGTTCGTACATTGGTTTCCACGCCGTCGACGATAGCCTCTACCTCCAACACGACGATGCAACCGACGCCGAGGGTCGTTTCGACGTAGTGGTTCCCGCCGGGGAATACCACATGGGCCTTGACCTGGACTTGTCGGGCACTTCCCTTTACCAGGGGAGCTACCAGGGCTCACACAGCAACTTCGACGCTGACGGATCCGGATCCATCCGGATTGAACTGCACGCCCAGGCAGGGGCGCGACAAAACGTAAACGCCGAGCGCGGCGTCCTCAGGGGTAGCGTCGGCAGCGTGGGCTCGCACCCAAGTCTCTACGTAACCCGCCAGGGTTCGGCAACCGACACCGTGGCGGCCCAGCTGAATCCCGACGGTAGTTTCATGATCGCCCTTCCCGACGGCACCTATGACGTAGGCACCCACACCGGTACCGTTCTTCGAAGCGGTGTTACCATCACTGCGGGGTCCGTGACGGACCTGGGAGGTATCTCCAGGTAGGTGACTCCAATCATTCCGGCCGACCGCGTCCCCAACTCAGCGGGGGCCGCGATCGGTCGGAATCCCCGACGCAAGGATATGGCCGCGACGTAACAAGGGCTGACCATCACAAGCCTAGACCGTTGACACTACCTTAGGGGTCGCCGGCCCACGAAAAATCCCCCGTCGAGTAAGTGTCGACGAGGGATGCGTGTGCGCCCTGGAGGATTTGAACCCCCGACCTACTGGTCCGTAGCCAGTCGCTCTAATCCGCTGAGCTAAGGGCGCTTATAGGTTTGTGCGGAGGAGGAGGGATTCGAACCCTCGCTAGGGCTTTAACCCTACTACAGGTTTAGCAAACCCGCCCCTTCAGCCTGACTTGGGTACTCCTCCACTCAGTTTCTGCAACGCCTAGTCATGGTAGCATATCTCCGATGGCGGTGCAAGGATTTAGCCTTCGATTAAGCGACAACTAACACTGTTCACAACCTGTGGAAAACCTTTGTTCGATTGTCCAAGGTTATCCACAATTCGCGCCACTTATCCCCATATCCCGCGTTCTTATCAACAATTCAGGGGGTGCATAAGTCTTTGAGCCCCCACCACACCGAGGATCATCGGTGTGGATAAGTCGAAATGCATGCATGAATTCCTTGGCGGAGGGGGTGGGATTCGAACCCACGGAGGGCAGTACCCTCGACGGTTTTCAAGACCGTTCCGTTCAGCCAGACTCCGGCACCCCTCCGCAAAACCAACGCATCTCCATACACCAATATACATCCCCCGGAATCCCGAGTCTAACATGCCCCCGGGGCACCCTCAAGCTAGGGGGTTTCCGATGAGATCCATGCCCCTCATGTAAGGCCTAAGAACTTCGGGTACGCTGACCGTCCCGTCCGGGTTTTGGTAGTTCTCCAATATCGCCGCCGTGGTTCTACCCACCGCCAGACCACTCGCATTCAAAGTGTGGACGAACTCCGGCCGGGCATCGCGCTCCCGTCGAAAACGCAGGTTGGCCCGCCGGGCCTGAAAGTCCTCGAAATTGCTGATGGAGGAAATCTCCACGTAATCTCCGTAACTCGGCATCCAAAGCTCCAGATCGTATTTTTTGGACTGGGCGAAACCCATATCCCCGGTACACATGGAGAGCACCCTATAGGGCAATTGGAGCCGACGCAATACGACCTCCGCCTGGGATCTCATGTCCTCGAAGGCTTCGTAGGAGTTTTCGGGTAGTGTGTACTGGACCAGCTCCACCTTGTTGAACTGGTGCTGGCGAATCAAGCCCCTGGTGTCGCGCCCCGCAGCCCCGGCCTCGGCGCGGAAACACGCACTATAGGCAACCATCTTCAGCGGGAGATCGGTGGCACTCAGCATCTCATTTCGGTACATGTTGGTGACCGGGACTTCGGCCGTCGGAACGAGGAAATAATCCTGGCGATCCACCCGAAAGGCATCATCTTCAAACTTGGGCAACTGTCCGGTCCCGAACATGCTGTCCCTGTTGACCAGGTACGGAGGTATGACTTCCTCGTAGCCGTGGTCCACGGCATGCAGGTCCATCATGTAACATATGAGGGCTCTCTCGAGCAGAGCGCCTGCCCCCCGGAGAATGGAGAAGCGCGCGCCTGTGATCTTGCTGGCGCGTTCGAAGTCCAGGATCCCCAGGTTCACACCCAGGTCCCAATGTGCCAGCGGTTCGAATTCGAAAACCCTGGGTTCTCCCCAGCGTGCCACTTCGACGTTGTCGTCTTCGTCTATACCCCTCGGAACATCGGGGTGTGGAATGTTTGGTATTAGGGCCAGCGTCGTATCCATGAAGGACTGTAGCCCCTGGGTTTCCCCCTCCAATCGGGCTATTTCCTCGTTGACCTCCCGCATCCGGAGAATCATGTCGTCGGCATCCTCGCCGGCCTTCTTTCTCTTCCCTATTGCCTTGGATGTTTCGTTCCTGAGCGCCCGCAGGCTCTCCAGTTCGGTTGTACATGCTCGCCAGGCCGCGTCGGCTTCGAGGAGTTCCTGGACGTCCACGTCCCCTTCGCCCTTAGATTCGATGGCCTCTTCAACTATCTCGGGGTGCTCGCGAATGAACTTCATGTCAAGCATCTTCTGCACCTCCTTCGAACAGGTGGGTGAGGCTTTCGGCGAACGGAGGACGAGCGATTCCCTTTTCGGTTATTATGGCTGAAACTATCTCGTGCGGGGTTATGTCGAAGGCGTGATTGACGGCCTCGGCCATCTCGGGCACCATCCGCGAGCCCCTAAAATGGGTTATCTCTTCCCCCGACCTAACCTCTATCTCTATGCCGCGACCCTCGGGCAGTTCCAGATCCAAAGTCGACATCGGTGCCGCTACGTAGAACGGTATACCGTGTTCCCGCGCCGCCAGGGCCAGCGGATAGGTTCCGATCTTGTTCGCCACATCGCCGTTGGCGGCGATTCTATCGGCACCGGTTATGACCGCATCGATCTCTCCTCGAGCCATCAGGAAAGCCGCTGCGCTGTCGACTATTAGCCTCACCGGGATACCATCCCGCACCAGCTCCCAGGCGGTCAGTCTCGCCCCCTGCAGGTACGGCCGGGTCTCGGTGGCATATACGGCTATGTTCAGGCCGGACTCGAAGGCTGAGCGAAAGACACCCAAGGCCGTGCCGTGACCACCCGTCGCCAGCGCGCCCGCGTTGCAATGGGTCAGGACGCGATCTCCATCCCGAAGCAATCCCGCACCCAGTCCGCCGATGGCCCTATTCGCCTCGACGTCTTCTCGGTGCATTTGCTGCGCGCGCTCCAGGAGCGCTTTGTGCAGATCACCGCCCTCCGCGGCGATATCCGACGCGAACTCGAGCTGCCTGCGTACGGCCCACGACAGATTGGCCGCCGTGGGACGAGCGCCTTCGAGCCGTCTCGCTGCCTCGAACAGGTGGTTCATGTTCTCCTGCTCGCGGGCGTCCAAACCACCGCGAACCTCGTCTTCCCCATCGGGTTCGACGACTCTCTCCGGCAGGGCCAATGCCATGCCGTAGGCGGCCGCCAGGCCGATTGCAGGTGCACCCCGGATAACCATGTCGCGAATGGCCCGGGCCACATCCTCGGCGGACTCCATCTTCAACCAGACTTCATCGGCCGGCAAAAGCCTCTGATCCAGCATATACAGCGCGCCATCATCCCAATACAGTGGACTAATCACGTTCGATCCCTCCCCTGGTTGCGGGTAACGTTAGTCGGAGGTGATAGTCGAGGTGTGCCGCTGCCTCCACGGCCTCGGCCGAAAACAAGGTCTCCTCGAGACCCTTGCCGACGCACACTCCACCGTGGCCGGCGAGGACGACCCCCAAAGCATCGGATTCATCGAGGGCGGAAGCGGCCTCCATCGCCAACTCTTCGGATCCCGGCGACAAGTGCCGTAGGCGCGGCAGATATCCCCGGGGCGCAATGGCCCCGAACTCGGGGGGGACGTGGGCGGGAACCCAGCGCGAATCCTGTGTCGTCAATCCCGCGAGAATCGTCCAAGGTCCGTGGAAGTGCAAGATAGCGTAGATCCCGGGATCTACCCGATAGATAGCGGCGTGCATCGCTGCCTCGCTGGAAGCCGGGGCGTCGAATTCGCGATCCCGAACGCCTGCCTCGACGAAATCGCATTCCCGCAGGTATCCCAGCGACGTCCCTCCAGGGGACACGAGGAAGGTTCCGTCGCACCGGGCGCTGAGGTTACCGGAAGTCCCCGGTGCCAGGCGGAGTTCGTAGGCAGCCCGCGCTACCCTGACGAGTTCCCGGCGCGTGTCTC
>SLGS01000062.1 GCA_007136565.1 Clostridia bacterium
CCCAAAATAGCCCCGGGATGCTTGCGAATCTCTCGCCAGAATAGCTGGAAAGGAGTCTTTGACTGGTAGTCATCTTGAACCACGTTCTTGGTCGCCAGTTCAGCCATGTCCTCCACCTTCTTCCTCTGCGCTGGTTATCGCATCTTCCGTTTGTCTCCGCACCGAGATATCAGTCATAGCGGACCCTGGGATCGAGGAACCCGTATAGCAGGTCGACGGATAGGTTCACGAATACGAAGACCACTGCGAGGACCAACACTCCACCCTGCACCAACGGAAAGTCGTGGGAGAAGATGGCCTTAATGATCAGATCACCGATGCCCTGGCGGGCGAATACGATCTCGGTAATCACCGTACCCCCGAGCAGGAAACCGAATTGCACGCCTATCACGGTCACCACCGGGATCAGCGCATTCTTAAGGGCGTGCCTCCAGATAACGAGTCGCTCACTGACACCCTTTGACCTGGCCGTAGTAATGTAATCCTGGCGTAGGACTTCGAGCATGGAGGACCTTATCAAACGCGCCAGAACTCCGGCGGTTCTCAGTCCGATCGCAAACGCCGGAAGCACTAGGTGGCGGAGCGTTGCAGATCCAGAGGTGGGGAACCACCCCAACCTCACCGCAAAGAAGAATATGAAAATCAACCCCAGCCAAAAACTTGGCATGGATACGGCCAGTAGCGCTACAAACATGGTACCGGTATCGAATAGCTTCCCTCGGTTAACCGCCGCCGTGACGCCGGCTATACTACCCAATACTATGGCAATGCCCATCCCCGCCAATGCCAGCCGAATGGTCGCCGGATACTGCTCCAATATCTGCGCCGTAACACGCCGTCGGGTGAATAGTGATCTGCCGAGATCACCACGTATTGCATTGGTAAGGAACTCCCAGTACCTGACCATCAGTGGACGGTCTAATCCCAACTGACGCCTCAGTTCTTCCTGCTGCTGGGCGGACGCCCCAAATTCCGCCAACATAACTGCAGTGGCATCTCCCGGTAGCAAGTTGACCATCAAGAAGACCAGAAAACTCACACCGAGAGTTACAATCAGGGCCGTTGCAACTCTCTTTCGGATATACCTCGCCATCGCCCATCCCCCTGACTCTTGCTCTCGTGATGGACTTCCCCGCCCCCGTTTCGGGGCGGGGAAGTCTGTGTCCTACTAGTGTATCCGAGAGGCTCTCTTACTCGTGGAGGTTCATTACGAAGCCGAACCATCCGGTGCTGTCCGCGGGCTCCCAGCCCTGGATTTCCGGACGGAAGGCCCACATGATCGCGACGTTGTTCAAGGGAACCATTAGAGCGTCATCCATCAGGATGTACTGGATGCGATCGTAGATTTCCTTACGCTCGTCGGGATCGGTGGTGCGCTCGCCTTCGACGAAGAGCTCATCCACCTCGGGGTTGCTGTAGTGATAGAAGTTCCAGCCACTACCGATATTCTCGGAGTGGAAACGACCGCGGATGGCGGAGGGATCGTTGGAGCTCCACTGGGTCCAAACGATGTTGTGCTCGCCGTCCTGGGCGGTGTTCTGCTGCATGGGGTTATCGAGGGCCCAGATCTCGACGTCGGCGCCGAGATCGACCAGCATGGGCTCGATGACTTCGGCGACGTTACGAACGCCGGGGAGGGTCAGGTACTTGATCTCGAGCAACTGACCATCCTTGTAACGCATGCCGTCGGACTCCATGACCCAGCCAGCCTCGTCGAGGAGTTCTGCGGCGCGCTCTGGATCGTAGTCGTACATCTCGCCGGCCTCGGGGTTGTAGAAGAAGTCGTGGCGAGAGAGGATACCGCCCGAGGGCTCGGGGATACCTTCGTAGACGACTTCACGGACCAGCTCACTGTCGACGGCGTGGATGATGGCGCGGCGAACGAGAACGTCATCCGTGGGCGCATTGGATACGTTTAGCTGCAGACCCGCGGGCGGACCACCAAGGGTGGTATACACGTGGGTATCGAAGTTACCCGAATCCCGCAGGCGGACGAAGTCGTTCGCGGCCATGTTGGAGGCAGCGTCGGTCTCGCCGGCCTGGAGGGCGGCTGCACGGGTGGAATCCTCTTCGATGAACTGGAATCTGACGGTTTCGTAGAAAGCCTCGTCACGGTTAAAGCTGACGACCGGCGTGTAGTCGGTGTTCTTCTCGAGCGTTACGTGGCTTCCGCCTACCCATTCCACGAACTTGTAGGGACCGGAGCCCACGGGGGCCTGGGTAAACTCATCGCCCATTTCCTCGACGGCGGCCGGAGAGACCATACCGTAACTGGCTGCGGCTATGGTCCGAATGAAGGGACCATACGGATACTCGTGCTCGACCTCAACGGTAAACTCATCGATGACTCGGGTTTCAACGTAGGGTCCCATGCCGAAAACGGCGCTCTGTGAAGCGGTCTCGGGATCCATGATCCTGTCGAAGTTAAACTTGACAGCCTCGGCGTTGAAAGGTGTTCCGTCGTGGAAAGTCACGTCGTCGCGAAGATTGAAGGTAGTAACCAAACCGTCTTCGCTGACCTCCCAGTCAGTCGCCAGGGCGGGGTAAATCTCTCCACCCTCGGTAGAGTTGACCTCTACGAGACGATCGAAGATGGCGCGAAGTCCAAGGCTGTCCAAGCCCGCGGAACTCATGTGCGGGTCCAGGATCGTGAACTCGCGATAGTAGCCGATGGTCAGGTCTTTTGGTCCGTCGTCAGCGGGATCGTCGGACGGCTCATCAGAAGGATCGTCGGACGGATCGCCGGACGGCTCATCTGCGGGCTCGTCGGTTCCGCCACCGCAACCCGCCACCGCAACGGCGAGAACGAGAAGCAGAGCGATCAGCCAAAAACTCTTGCCAATGATAGATCGATAATTCATATTTCGGCATTCCTCCTTAGTGTGACAGCGTCCGCCAGTCTAACTCAGTGGACTTCCTGTGGAGTTTCAGGAGTCGAAGCGGACACTGAGTATACCTCTTGTATACTACTACATCGGATCAAAAAATCCTTCATTTTTCCGCAGATCCGAGCGGCGACTCCATCTCCTCCACGACACCGAATTTGGCGCCGATACCTATTTTCAACGATAGTATTCAATCGCGCAAACAACAGATCGGCCCGATCGAGGGACTATTGGCGACTCCGATTGCGCAATTGGAAGCAAATAGCGCTCGAAGCTCGGTTCACTCGACTACCCAAGAAACTCGTCCCCACATAGACCGTATGTCACTTCCGTCGGGATCCAGTTCCCGGGTCAGTAGAACTGGCTTGCCCCCGAGTATGACTCCACGCACTCCGGCGCCGTCCTCAAGGAGCGTAATGTCCTTCGAGGGATCACCGTCCACCAAAACGATGTCTGCTAGGTACCCCTCGCTGATCCTTCCCAGCACATCGTCGCGATCGATGAGTTCCGCCGCCCGGGAGGTGGCCGCCTTGATGGCGTCCATGTTGCCCAACCCCGCCTCCACCAGTTGCGTGAGCTCCGTAGCGCACTCACCGTGGTAGAGGAAGGGGCCTCCTCCCATGTCGCTCCCGGCGACGATCTTGACGCCGGCTTCCAGTGCGTACCGAATACTCTCGAAGAGCCGTTGGCGCACCCGAATCGCCCGTTGTCTAAGGTGTTCCTTCCACTCCTCGGTCATTCCCGGACCGGCGAATCCGCGGGTAGTATTTCGGAAGAGCGTCGCCATCGTGGGCACCAAGAACGAGCCCTGCTCGGCCATCTGAGCCGCCACATCTTCGGTGAGCCAGAATCCGTGTTCGATGGAGTCCACGCCGGCGTTCACAGCTGCCCTGATACCCGCTTCGCCCATGGCGTGCGAGGCGACCCTCTTACCCGCCATATGAGCCACTTCCACGGCGGCACGGAGTTCTTCCTCCGTCATCTGCTGTGCGCCGGGATTGGGTCTGTGGCCGTTGCCGAACGATCCACCGGTTGCGTTGGTTTTTATTAGATCAACCCCCAGTTTGAGGAGGCTCCTGGCTACAGACCGCACCTCGTCGGGAGAGTCCGCGACGCCGGGATTCGAAGTTACGCGGGCTCCGACGTATCTATCCTGGTCCATGTGTCCGGCCGTGGCAGTGATGCCGTATCCCGCGGCAAATATGCGAGGCGATAGGACCTCTCCCCGATTTGCGGCGTTGCGCAGCGCAACGGCCTCCATGCCGCCGCAATCCCGCAGGGTCGTATAACCCGAGCGCAGATCCGACTGGGCATTCTTCAACGATCGCAGGGTGGACTCCCCGGGAATATCGGTTAGAGGTTGAAGGCGCCGATCAGTTTCCCCGTTGGTCCTGACGTGCACGTGGCAGTCAATTAGACCCGGCATGGCAACATAGCGCGACGCGTCCAGTATGCGCGCACCGGAGGATACTTCCTCGGGTCGGGCAACGTGCTTGATCGTGCCATCTTCAATGGCGATGACCCGGGGCGATGTCGTGGCATCCGACACGCCGTCGATTACGCCCCCTACTTTTACCAAATACTCCATCTACCTCAGCTCCTTCAACCGCAACGAGACTCCTCTTACTATTCGCGGGAGAACGAAATGACTTCCGCCACGTCCAGATCAAGACTGCCGGTCTTCCGAACCATCTCGGAAACGCGATACAGGTCATACCTTCGGGCGGCCAATCTCTGATCACGCGCGTATGCCAAGTACGCAAAAGCCTCTCCCATTACTATGGGATCTGCCCACTCCTTTAGCTGCTCTTCGGATAAGTTGTCCATATCCTCCATGGTCACCGACGTCGGCTTCGTCCTGATCCCGGGCGAAGACATGGTCACGAGAATGTTGTGGGGCATGGCCTCGAGTGCCAGGGCCTTGCTCAAACCCTCCAGGGCGAACTTGGTGGTGCAGTACGCGCTCTCGTTGATGAATCCTTTGAATCCGGCTGCGGAGGATACATTGTGTATACTTCCATCCCCTCGTTCAACCATCTTTGGATACAGGTATCGAATGGCATGGTAAGCCGAGTGGATGTTGACGTCAAAGGCTCGATGCCAGATGTCCGGATCCGTTTCCTCGAAGGGTATAAGATCCAGTACCGCCGCGTTGTTTACCAGCGCGGAGATCGGTCCCAGTTCCTTTTCGGTGGTCTTCAGTGCATCGAGGATGGCCTCGCTGTCGCGAAGATCCACGGGGAGGGCGAGAGCTTCTCCACCCTCGGCTTCCACGAGTTCGCGAGTCTCATCCAACTCGGACTTGGTCCGGGCGACAAGCGCTACTTTGGCGCCGAACTTACCCATCATGATAGCTCCGCCTCGGCCCAATCCGCGACCGGCTCCGGTTACAAATCCTACCTGACCTTCCAGAGGTCTATAACTCACGCGTATCTCTCCTCACATGTTCTAGGG
>SLGS01000233.1 GCA_007136565.1 Clostridia bacterium
AGCGCGCGACGGCCTCGGGGTCGACGATCAGGGCGAAACCCGCGTTTTCGGCCTCGGCCCGGATCAACTCGGATAGGAGCATCGTGGTATCCCCGGAGCCACCCCCACCCATGTTGTCCGCGACGTCGGCGAGGATTACCGGGCCTCGCTCGGCCTCCATGGCCATCTTCACGGCTTCTGCGGGCGGGGTGAGTTCTTTTAGGAACTCGTGGCGGATCTCCCAGGCCCTCTGCGCGATCTCCCTACCGATATCGGTGGCCCGATCGGCGTCATCATCGGTCAGGGTGAGTATCGAGAGGCCGGCGAACTCGACGTCGGTGTAGGGGAAGCCGCCGAATATCGAGACGTTGCGGACGGTGGGCTTTTGCTCCTTCCTTCTCGCCATCTCGAACAATTCCACCATGGGTCCCTCGGCGGTGCGCATATTTATGGTGGGTGGCATCATGCCCACGGACTCGAGATGCATGATGGGAACGAAGTCCCCGGACCAGATGTCCTCCAGGGCGGCAAACGCCTCCAGGGCTCGCTCGTAACCGTCCACGTGCGGATTGGTGTCGTAGCCGAACAGGGCGTCCGCGGTCTCCACCATCTGCGGGGTCATGTTGGCGTGCAGGTCCAGGGTGGACACCACCGGTACGTCATCCCCCGCGGCCCGGCGAACGCGCGCCAGGATCTCTCCCTCGCCGTCGTCGAAGCCATCCACGACCATGGCCCCGTGAAGGCACAAAGCTACCCCGTCAAGGCCGTCGGGGGAGCCGGATGCCTTCTCTATGGTCTCCACCAGGGCGCCCACCAGGTGTTCGTAGGCCTCCCCGGTCACCAGGCCCGAGGGTACCGCCGAGGCCGCCACCGCTGGGATGAGCTCGACGTCGGGACCGGCGGCATCGATGTATCCCCCGAGTCCCGTTCGGGTACCCCGTGCGGAACTCAGCACTTCGTCTCCGAACAACAGTGACCTCTGGGAGAATCGATCCAGGTCGGTTGGAATGGGGGAAAAGGTATTGGTTTCGTGACTGATCATCGCGATTACAACGCGCTTGGACAACAGGGTCACCTCCCGATCTAACTGTTCTATCCCCGCTCGCGGTATCCTCCGGGAGGCGCGATTGGTGATCGTATCGACCGGGTAAAACGGATCCGAGGAGGTCGTCGATTTGCGTAAGGGTGTTGCATACGACATGGGTTTGTGGCCGTTGGAGGTGGCTCTCTTGCGCCGGTGGCGCCGGCGATTGTGGTCGGGGGTGCGCGGGCCTCGGGTCCTCGAACTCGGGTCCGGCACGGGGCTCAATTTCCGGTATCATCCCCCGGGAGTATCGGTGACAGCCCTGGATTCGGATCCCGACTACCTGCGACACTCCGCCGAACGGTCCCGAGGGGATGGGGGTGATGCGCCTTCGCTGGTGCGGGGAAGTGCCGAGGCGCTTCCCTTCCCCGATTCGTCCTTCGACGATGTGGTGGCCAGTTTTCTACTTTGTTCCGTCGAGGATCGGGAACGGGTACTGGAAGAGGCGCATCGCGTGCTGCGATCCGGTGGTACCCTGCGCCTCCTCGAGCACTGCAAGCCCTCGGGCCGGATGGGGGATATCTTCTCCCGCGCGGCTCCGTGGGTGTCCGAACGGTTCGGGGATCGCATCGACAACGAACCGACCCCCCTCCTGCGCGCGGCGGGTTTCGAGGTCCGATCCGTCGATACGACCGCGGGTCGAACCCTTCGCCTGATAGTGGCCGACAAAGTGCCGGCGGCAGAGAGCAAGGGAATGGACAGCCCGCCGGAGAAGCCCAGTTGATACGGCAACCCGTCCCGCGGGGGCCGAAACCGGGAGGGACGTGGAATACTTGGACAGGGACCTGGCTTGGAAGTCCGAATTCGAAGAGTTCGTAGAGAAGATCATGGATGAACACGAAATACCGGGCGTATCCGTGGCCCTGGCCGGGCCCGACGAGGTCATTTACGCTAGGGGTTTCGGATATCGCGATAGAGAGGCCAAGACTCCCGCCACCGAAGAGACCACCTACGGCATGGCCTCCATAACCAAGTCCTTCGCCGGGCTGGGGATCACCATGTTGGAAGGCGACGGTGAACTCTCCTCCATGGACAGGATCGTCGAGCACCTTCCGGAGTTTCGCGCCGGCGGGGGATTGGAAGATCGCGCCATGAACGTGGGCCATTTCATGAACCATACCTCGGGCCTGCCGCCGACGGGTGCCCTTCGATACTCCATGGTGCGGAGCATGGAAGGGGATCCCGCGGCGGAGGAACTGGATAGGATAGGGGCCTGGGAGAAGTACGTAGATCGCGATCCCATCGACGATTACGACGATCTCCTGGATTACCTGGCCGAAGAGAAACCCCACCTCCTCGGGCGTCCCGGGGAGCAGTTTAGCTATTCCAACGATGCCTACGCCCTGCTGGGGACCATCATCGAGCGCACCACGGGGAAATCCTTCGCGGATTTCATCGGAGGGCGCGTCCTCGACCCCCTGGGGATGGACCACAGTTCCTTCGACCTGGGTTTCCTCCAAGGGCGCGAAGATGTGGCGACCCTTTACGCCAAGAGCCGGGAAGATGAAGTGTACCGGGCCCCGAAATGGCAGGATGCCCCGGCCATGGTGGCGGCGGGCTTCCTTCGCTCCACGGTGTTGGACATGGTGCGTTACGGCGGCATGTACCTGCGCGGGGGAACCGATACCCGGGGGGAGCGATTGCTCTCCGATGTGGGATATCGCTCGATGTGTGGTGGAGTATTCCCCGCCTCGCGGACCCAGTACTACGGCAGGGGTTTCACCACCCGCCCCGATTACCACGGGGCCACCCTCATCGAGCACGGCGGAAGTCTCAAGGGAGTCTCCTCGCATTTCGGATTCGTTCCCGAGCGCGGACTCACGGCATCCGTCGTGGCCAACCTCCAGGGCGTACCCGCCGCCAAGATCTGGCTCGCCTTGGTCAACCTGGCCATGGGGCTTCCCTTGGACGAGGTTCGAAGCGTCGAACCCGAATTTGAAGCCAGCCGCGACCAACTGGAACGTTTCGTCGGTCGCTACCGCTCGGAAGAGGGCGCCAACATACACGTCTTCCTCGACGGGGACGATCTCTTCGCGGAGATCGAGGGAAAGAACCATCAACTCCGCCCCAGCGGGCCGGACACCGTGGCCGTCTGGTACCGGGGCCAGGAGGTGGGTGTTCGCTTCATCCCGGGCCCCGGGGGAGATGTTTGGGCCATGTATTACGGCCTGAGGATCGTGCCCAGGGTAGAAGATTGAGGTAGGAAACGAGGTCGGACGGGCTCCCGGCCCCCGTGGAGCCCGTCGGGCCGCGATTTAGGAGACCCCGCCTCCCTCATGTCGCGGTGCTTATGGCGAAGGTGATCGAGGCGGTAATTTCGCGTTCCGGGAGTGATACCATGTCCCATACGGAAATCGAAGAATGCATTCGCGCCCACGGTTTCGACGAATTCGCCTGGATGGACGGACGAGACGTGCGCGTCGCGCAATGGGTTCGCTTCAAGTGCCGCATGATGTGCGAGGGATACGGGGTCAGCGCCATGTGTCCTCCCAACATGCCCTCCGTGGAGGAGTGCCGGGAGTTCTTCGGCGAATACCGTCGGATCGCGCTCTTGCACCTGGAATTGGACTGCGGAGGTGCGCCGGACGAGGATGTCCTCGGTCCCGTGGACGAGGCGCTCCTGGCGTTGGAGCGGGAGGCCTTCCTCCGCGGTTACGAGAAGGCGATGGTCTTACCCATGACGGTGTGTTATCGCTGCCGAAGTTGCTCCGGCTCCGTCGCCTCGTGCCGGGAAAAGGCCGCCTCCAGGCCCAATCCGGAGGCCCTCGGTGTCGACGTTTTCGCCACGGCGCGGGCGCTGGGCTTTCCCATAGAGGTGCTCGACGATGTCGACCGCAAACAGAACCGCTATGCCATGTTGCTCCTCGAATGAACCCCGCTCAATCGATGCAGATGTAGACGAAGGGGATGAATATGACTCACTCTCTACACAGATTCGCCCGCGAGGATATCTTCTCCCATGAAGGGGGAGAGGTCCCCTGGGATTTCGTGGTGATGGTCATGGCATGCCAGGGGCAAAACGACGATGGTGCCGAGGGGGGACTGCGGCGTGCACTCGATATCCTCGCCTCGAGGGATCCCATAAACCTGTCCGATGGCGAGGGCAGCCTTTTCACGGGGGAGACGACGCAAAGCCTTCGGGACGCCATGGTCCCCACCTCATACGTGGCCGGGGTCTACAGCGATCCCGACGACCTCTCGGACGTGCTGGAGGAGTTGAAGGCGGCGGACCTGGGTCTTTCCGTCGTCATCACCGGTGACCCCGACGATCTGCAAAGGCCCCTCTCGCGGGTAGACCTGGAGGCACATACCGTCAACCTGAGCCTCGGGACACACGGTGATACCGAGAAGCTGCCGCGGGACGAGATCCTCGGGATGGCCCTCATGTGCGGCCACGGGCTGGTGGCTCCCGGGTACATCGCCGCGATCTCCGGGGACGTCCGTAAGGGTCTCCTGGATGCCCGCGCCGGCGCCGAGAAATTGGCGGCCCTTTGCACCTGCGGGATATTCAACGTGGCCGTCGCCGCCGCATTGCTCGGGAGGGATGATGGTAGATGATCCTCAGCGAAGAGCTATGCATCGGCTGCGGCGAATGCGTCGTCGTCTGCCCCGGGGGAGCGATATCCGTGGGGGCGGACGTGGCCTGCATAGATCGCGACCTTTGTTTCGAGTGCTGCGTCTGCCACCGCTGGGATGGATGCCCGACGCATGCCTTCGAACCCGAGACTTCCCTGCCGTGGCCGCGCTCCCTCAGGCGGCTTTTCAGCGATCCGTTGGCCCTCTTCGAGGGCACCTCGGTTTCGGGGCGAGGCACCGAGGAGATGAAGACCGATGATGTGAGCGACAGGTTCGCCGGGGATGTCCTCGGAATTTCCGTCGACGTTGGGCGGCCGAACGTGGGGACGCGTTTCGACGAAGTGGAGCGCATCTGCGCGGTGCTGGCCGAGGCCGGGCTTCGTTTCGCGCCGGATAATCCCGTAACGGAGTTGATGGACGATGTTCGCCGCGGGACACTCCCCGAGGAGATCCGGGATGAACGCGTACTGTCGGCCGTCATCGAAGGATTGACGGATCTTTGGGGATTACCCCCTGTATTGAGCGCCCTGGAGAAGGTCGCTGGGAACGTGGACACGGTATTCTCGGTGGGACTCATAGCTCGCACGCCGGGTCCCGACGGCATCGAACGATTGAAATCCATCGCCCGGGGCGCGAGAGGGTGTCCCCGCCCGAGCGCGAAGATAAACCTGGGTCTGGGGAAGAAGTCGCATGGAAGTTCGGATTGCCCGTAGTGGGCATCCAAGCATACGCCAGGAGGAGGAATGTCCTTGTACGGTTTTCACGGAAAGCTGCTAAGAATCGATGTCTCCCGCAGGGAATTTGCCGAGGAAGAGATTTCCGACGAAGTGCTCCGCAGTGGGCTGGGGGGGAAGGGGCTCGCTTCCGCCCTCCTCACCGAATATCTCGAACCCGGGGTCGATCCCCTGGGGCCGAAAAACGGGCTCCTATTCGTAACCGGCCCGGCGGCCGATACCCCGATACCCGCCGCCAGCCGTTTCGGAGTCTTCGCCAAGTCACCCCTGACCGGATTGTTCGGAGAGTCCTATTCCGGGGGGCACGTCGCCCGCCCCATGAAACGTACCGGGTACGACGCGATAATGATCCAGGGTAAATCCGAAGAACCCATCTATTTGCACGTTTCCGACAATGGAGTCGAGTTCGCGGACGCCGGAGACCTCTGGGGCCAGGAAACCGATGTCACCGAGGAGGCCATCCTGGAACGCGTGGGTGTGCCGGGAGCCCAGGCCCTGGTCATAGGCCCGGCCGGGGAGAACCTGGTGGCGTTCGCGTGCATCAAGAATAATCGTTGGCGCTCCGCGGGCCGCAACGGCATGGGAGCGGTGATGGGCTCGAAGGGTATCAAGGGCATCGCCTTCAGCGGCGATACCGAGACGGAGCTGGCGGATCCCGAGGGGGTTCGTCAATACGCCCGGGATATGGTGGCAAGGTACCGGGACACCAACCGCACCGAGGTGATGAGGAAATACGGGACGCCCTACATGGTGAAGGTGACCAACACCGCCCACGCCTTCCCCTCCAAGTATTGGTCGCTGGGAAGTCTCCCCAACTGGGAGGGGATCAGTGCCGAGGAGATGCATCGCGTGATGGATGTCAGGCCGAAGGCGTGCCGCGGCTGCTTCATGGCCTGCGGCAAGCTCAGCACCGTAAAGTCGGGCCGACACCAGGGGCTCACCATCGAGGGTCCCGAGTACGAGACCATATACGCCCTGGGCGGCATCTGCTGCGTCGATCGCATCGAAGAGGTGGCATACTTAAACGACGTCTGCGATCGATTGGGGCTGGATACCATCAGTGGTGGCAACATGGCCGCCTTCGCCATCGAAGCGGGCCGGATGGGGCGCCTGGAAGGGATGCCGGATTACGGGGATGTCGACGGGATCGCCGATCTGTTTCGCGCCATGGCCGCCAGGGAGGGAACCGGTGATATCCTGGCCGACGGCGTGAGGGTAGCATCGCGGGCCCTGGATCTCGAGGATTTCGCCGTTCACGTCAAGGGACAGGAGCCCGCCGGATATGACCCGAGGACTCTCCAGGGGATGAGCCTGGGATACGCGGTGTCCTCGCGCGGGGCCTGCCACCTCAGGTCCAGCTATTACATGGAGGAACTCAACGATAGGGCGCCGGAGGATCCCATGGAGAAGACGGGGGACTTCGTCGTCTTCGAGAGCCGTAACGCCCTGGAGGACTGCCTGATCCTATGTCGCTTCTACCAGCAATTCATCGGCTGGGAAGGGATGGGGAAGATCATCGAAAAGACGACGGGATTGCAGATGGACGAAACCGGGATGATGGAGCTCGCCCGGGGAGTGACCACCCGGATCCGAACCTTCAACCTCAGGGAGGGTATGACGTCCAAAGACGATATCATTCCTCCCCGGCTCTTTTCCGAACCGGTGGGTCCCGAGGGTCAGTACATCGTGGATCGGGAGCAACTCGACGCCATGATATCGGAGTACTACCGGATACACGGTTGGGACGAAGCCGGGATTCCGGGCTAGGTGTGCCGCGCTCGATGGCGGGTCGCATTCGACGCGGCCCGCCGCCCGTCTAACGTGCCCGCCAAGTCCTGTTGCGTCCCGCTTCTTTCGCCTCGTAGAGAGCCTCATCGGCGCGACGTACGAGGTCCACCGGATCCCGGCTTTCGCCCGGGACTTGCGCGGCCAGGCCGATGGAAACCGTGATCGCCTCCGATACATCGGAGGCTTCGTGCTCCATTTCCAGGTCTTCTATTCGCCTTCGGATCCGCTCGGCCACCTCGAAGGCGGCTTCCTCGTCGGCCTCGACGAGGATCACCCCGAACTCCTCCCCGCCGTAACGGGCCAGCAGGTCGCTCGGCCGCAGGCAATCTCGCCCTATGGCCTCGGCGATGGTTCGCAGGCAATGGTCGCCCATGACGTGACCGTAGGTATCGTTGTAAGCCTTGAAGTAATCCACGTCGACGAGCAATATCGCCATCTGCTTTCCATCGACGGCGTGCCGCGTCCAGGCCTTGGAGAGGAATTCGTCGAAAGAGCGTCGATTGGGGACGCCGGTCAGGCCGTCGGTGTCCGCCAAGCCACGGATCGTTTCGTACCTGCGGGCGTTGGCTATCGCCAGGCCGGCGACGTCCAAGAGACCCAGCGCCACGCTGAGGTAGCGATCGCGGTACTCGGGAAACGCCAGTCCTTCGACCCGGATAACGCCGAAGAACTCGTCGCCCGATCGGACCGGAAGTCGGAACCCATCCTCACCGTATTCGGCATCGACCTCCCCGGGCGGTACGGAGCCCGCTTCCAGGTAGCGGATCTTCCTGGGACCAAAGAGCATCGTAAAGGTTTCGATCAGGAAGTCAACGACCTCTCGCTCGCTGAGGGTGGCGGATAACTGGCGGAGAAAGTCCAGGCCCATGGCATAGTTGGATAGAACCCGCTGATCCCGAAGCCTCTCTGTGGAGTGCGCCCTTTCACGACTCGCGAGTTTCCTGCCGAGGAAGATCCCGGCGAGGAACAGTTCCAGGTAATCCGTCCCGACGGGGAGCGTGGAGGAGGGTCTTCCCACGTGCTCTGCGAACTCGGCGAGATGGGCTGAAGCTTCGTCGTCGACGCCGGTATCCAGCATCAACACTCCCCCCTCCAGGGGGGCGAAAAACTCCCGGATCGTCTCGCGGTCGAACCCCCAGGGCTCTATCTCGCTCCTCCAGTTTCGAATCCAGCCCGGTGTGGCCATGTAATACCCCCGGCTGGCGTACCAGCGGGTGGTGGTCGGGTTTACGAGTACGTCGAAGCAGAGATCGGTCCCGTGGTGGCCATATTCGATATCGCTCGTTTCCGGGAGTCGTGATACGCACGGTCCGGATACGACGTCGATGGTTTCGTATCCCGATGGATCGACGTCCTCGGGCAGCAAATCCAGGAGGGGGGAGACCCTTTCGCAATTTCCCGAAAACGTCCGCAACTCCACTTCTTCCGGCGGCAGCTCGCGCCTATCGAGGGCTTGCAGCTCGGAATGGAATTTGGAACAAAGTAGCACCAGGTGTTTAGCCATCCTTCCCCTCCCCGGGTGCGATGCCGTAGCGCCCGTGTTCGTGTACGGCTTCGGATATCGCCATCATCGCGTCCTCGGGGACCTGCAGGGGCAATTCGCCGTGGTTGTCCGAGAGTATGAAACCTCCGCCCGCGGCGGCGGCATCGATGGCCTCGACGACTGCCTCCTCGGCCTGGCGGTGGTCCCAGTTCACCATCTTGATCCCGTTGAGGTTCCCGAGGAGGCTAATCCTTCCCAGTGAAGAGGCTTTTAGGCTGCGAAGATCCTCGGAATCCCCCACCCCCACCGCCGCCGTACCCGTTTCGGGGAGCCGGGGCATTATCGGCAGAGCGATTCCCGAGGCCAGGTGCGTGGCCGTCGGACCCTCTATCCTGCCCAGGGTGGACTTGCCGATGGCCAAGCCGGTCTTCCCGTAGAGTTCCTCGGGGATTATGGTCGGGGAGGACACCGGGTCGAAATAGCATATGGCCGTGGCCCCGGCCTTCAACTGGGCGTTGGCCCATCGTACGCAAAACTCCCGGTTAACCCGCATCAGACTCCAGAATTCCTCGGGGTATTCGTAGATCAGGCTCAGGTATTCGGCGAAGCCCATCTGCATCACCGGCAAGGAGAAGGGGGACATAACGACGCCGATGATGGGGGCTTCGTCGCCGATGCCCTTCTTCATGGATTCGGTGGCGTCCAGGACTCGGCGGAGATCCGGGTTCGATTCGACGTCGGGGACCTCCAGGGACGGGATATTTCGGCGATGTATCACCGGTTCCGCGGCGGTAGGTGGTCCGTCGGGGGAGTAGTTGACTTCACCACCCCAGGGGTACATCTCGATGGCCGCATAAAAGAAGGAGTAAAGGCAATCGTCCCGGTATTTTTCCCTGAGGCCCAGCTGTCCGCGGGCCACCAGATCGGGATCCCGGAAATACTCCCGGGGCTCCAATCCCATCTCCTTGGCGCCGTGGAGATTGTTCAGCAGGAAAAAGGGCACCCTATCGGGTTCGCTGTGCCCCAGGGTCGTAAGTACTCTTTCGAGGGAGGTCATGGCGTCTCTTGCGGTCACGATCTACCACCTCCTTCGATATCTCGCATGATCCTCAGGGCGTCGAAGGCGGAATATCCGACGTCGTCGGCACCGACCCGTTTGTAAAGGTCGGGGTCAAGGCGAAAGGGCGCACCGCCCACGACGACCCGCGTCCCTCGCCCGGAGTCCGCCAATCCCTCGACCACCCTGGCGGTTTCCAGGGCGGAGGGGTAGAGGAGCACCGATATCAACAGCACTTCGAGGTCATCTCGCTCGCATCCGGCGAGGACCTCCTCCACGGAGCACTGGCCGTAATCGAGCACCTCGAAACCCCCGGCCCTCAGGGCCGAGTAAACGATCTTCTTGCCCAGCAGGTGGTGGTCGTTCAACACCGCGATGGCCGTTTTCGGGCCGCCCCGGGTTCCGGCGTCGGCCGGGGGAAGGATGGTGTCGGCGATCCGCTCGCATATCCGGCTGCTCATGTAGACGTGCGCCAGTGAATACGTGCCCCGCTCCCAACCTACGCCGATTTCCTCTAGGACCGGCACCATGACCCGCTCCACGAAGGAAAAGGGGTGCTTGGGGTCTACGTTTTGGAGGGCCAACTTCTCGGCGCCGATTCCGTCGACGGATAATAGGGTTTCTCGGAAGGCTGCGACGATATCGTCCAATGATACCCCTTTCATATGAGAGCGTGGTACTGAGTGGATGGGGGACGGGGCGGGAAGATGACCATCCCGCCCACGTCGACTCAGTAACTCCTGCGGCGCCGCTTCTCGGCGGGGATCTTTTCGTCCCGTTGCCAGGCCGCCACCGGTGGTGTCAGTTCCGTCTCGGGTGGAACTCGGATTTCCAAAAAGGAGAGTTGCTCTTCGCGCGATACCATGAGCTCCCGGCGGAACTCGTCGGGACAAGACACCGCCACGGACCGGGCTCCCATGGCCTCGGCGGCTTTCACGTAGTCGGTCCCCGGAGCGAAGTCCACGGACAAGTATCTCTCTTCATAATAGAGCTTTTGAAGCATCTTAATCCATCCGTAAGATTCGTTGCGGAAGTGAACCACGATGATCGGACCCTCGCCGCGGCTTAGTGTTTCCAGTTCCCCCACGGTCATGTTCAGGCTTCCGTCGCCCACCAGGGCAACCACCGGGGTGTTCGGACGGGCCAGGGAAGCGCCCATGGCCGCCGGCAGGGCATAGCCCAGGGAACCGTGGCTGCGGGCGGCGTAGGCCGTCTTGCCCTCCGCCGTCGCGCAGTAGTAGGCCATGAGATACGGGGTCGGGGTGCCGGCATCGGCGATGAGGACCGCCTCGCTGGGCAGCGTTTCCTCCATGATCCCGAAGATCGCACCTGGGTGCAGGAGCCCCCCGGGCGCGGGTCCCGAGGCGTGGGCGCGCCGGCGTTCGTCTTCCGCCGCATCCTTTAGGTCCCGGACCCAGTCGGACCTTTCCGCCGGTTCGCGGTAATCGGCGAGGCAGGCCAGGAGATCCCCGGCCGCGAGGCGCGCATCGGCCATCAGGGCTTCGGCGGGGTCGGCGTTCAGGCCGAGATTTAGCGGGTTGGCATCCACGTGAACCAGGGTGGGGGAGTTGGCCAGGAGATTGCCCCCCCAGGTGGTAGTGGAGTTCAATTTGGTGCCGATGGCCAGGAGGAAGTCGCACTCGCGCATGGCGCGGTTGGAGGCTTCCTTGGCCCCGTTGCCGCCGATTACCCCCAGGGCCAGGGGATGGTCTTCGGGCACGCCACCCTTACCGTCCATGCTGCTGACCACCGCTGCACCGAGGTGCTCGGCCAGCTCGGTCACGGCCTGTCCGGCGCCGGAGAGGTGGACTCCGCCCCCGACCAGGATGACGGGTCTCGTCGCCTCGAGCATTAGCTTCGTGGCGCGGGTTACCGAATCCGCGTCCGGTCGCGCTCGGTGGGATGGATAGTTGCATGGGCTGCCCGGAGTATCTGAGTTCGACGCGTCGGGCGCGGCGACGTCCGCGGCCAATACGTCCTCGGGTAGTGCCAGATGGGCCGCCCCGCCCGGGGGAGCCGTGGCGCTTCGAAAGACCGAACGCACCAGGTGCGGGATGAACTCGGGGCGAAGGGCCCGCAGGCTCTCTCGCGTACTGCTTTTGTAAAGCCCCACCTGGTCCAAGGAGGTAATCGACGCTCGGTTGTCGCTGCTCAGGGGGGTGTCGCTGGTCAACAGTACCATCGGGACGTTGCTGTCGTCGGCTTCTGCGGCCGCCGGCAATAGGTAGGTAGCCCCGCCCCCGCTGGGTGCCTCTACCACGCCGGGTCTGCCGGATAGGCGGGCGTAGGCGTCCGCCATGTAACCGGTCGACCTCTCATCCCGCCCCAGGATATGGCTAATGCTCGAATCCCTGAGTGCGTCGTAAAAGGCCATGGTGGTATCCCCCGGGAGCCCAAAGAGGTTATCCACCCCGTGGGTTTCCAGTATCTTGACGAGTAAATCCGCTCCTCGCACCTCGTTCATCCCCTTTCCGCGCCCGCGGTTTGGCGCGCGCTATTCCCGCATGCCGTCGGCGAATGGGTTCCGCTCCTATCCCGTGGCGGAAGGGGGTCGGGCGATCCCTTGCCCGTGGGCACTGGCTCCGTCGAGGTTGAGCATGGCGGTGTGAACGCGCCTGATGGTGTCCGCCACCCAAAAGTCCTGGTCCATGGCGTCGCCGCCGTAGTATTTCGTCATGACGGCTAGGATGTACGGGCGCCTCTCGAGGTATATGATGCCCGCGTCGCAGCGCACCTTGTCCATGCCTCCGGGCTTATTGGCGACCTTCGTTCCCTTGGGAAGAGCCGCGGCCATGGGGCCTTTCTTCGGTTTTTGTAGTATGCCCAGGCATATCTCGGCGGCATCGGGGTCGAGAGTTTGCCCATCGGAGATCAGGGCGAGCATTTCCACCATTTCCTTGGGGGTACTGAGGTTCTCCCGATCTGCGGCGATGGCTTCGTAATCCTGCATCTTTCGCCCCACCACCGTGGACGAAAGACCCCATCGGGAGGTGAAGTCGCGCATGCGATCCAGCCCCACCCGGTCTATGACCATGTTGGTCGCGGTATTGTCGGATACGATAATCATCAGCGTGGCCACGTCGATCCAACTGATCTCCGCCGATTGCTCTAGGTACCCGATCACGCCCGATCCCGGTACCGCCATGTGGGGACCTACGGTGACCCGCTCGTCGAGATCGATGTCGCCCCGCGCATCCATCTCGGCCAGGGCGGCCAGGAGGTGTATCTTGATGGATGAAGCGGTGGGGAATACTTCGTTTCCGTTGATATCGATGACCCTACCGCCCTCGATGTCGCGCAGGTGAAGGCCCGCCACGCCCTCGAATTCTGCGGTCCTTTGCCTCAGTTCCTTTTCCAGGGAATCCCAAAACAGGTGTTCGCCCATGCGTATCGCTCCCTCCGAAGTACGTATCTCTTCTCGATGATCTTCCTTCACCTTCCGCATCCTCCTTCCCTCCAAGCGCAGGATGTGCTTTTGATGCGGAGAAGTTCCTCGGATAGGTCGGGATGGATTTTTCGAAGGGAGACGGTGCAGATGAAAGGCGAGTCCATTGCCCTCAGGGCGGCCGGTATGTGGTCCGGCGATGCATTGGTCGAGGACGTACTGGTGTCCATCGAGGGAGATAGGATCAGCGGAGTGTTCGGAACCCGGGGCGGGGAAGAAGTTTTCGAGGTAACCCCGGGCTCCAGGGCGGGCAAGGTGGGGCCCGAGGGAATCACCTGCGATGATGGTTGGCGCACCGTAGATCTCGGGGAATCTTACCTCCTGCCGGGGCTGATCGATTGCCACGTGCACACGGTCTTCTCGGGCGATGGTTCGGATATCCACCGGGGACTCGCCCCGGATCGGTCCACACTGATGCTCAGGGCGGCGGAGAACGCGCGCCTCTCCCTAAACTCCGGGGTTACCACCATAGTTGATGTAGGGGCCCCCGGCGAAGTGATATTCCCCCTGAGTCGGGCGATAGACGAGGGGGTCATCAGGGCTTCTAGGATCATAGCGGCAGGCCCCCCGGTAACGATAACCGGCGGTCACCTCTGGCCCATGGGTGGAGAGGCGGATACCGTCGACGAAGTGGTGACCATGGTGCGAAGGCTCATGCGTGACGGCGCCGGCATCCTCAAGGTCATGGGCACCGGAGGGGGGACGCCGGGAACCAATTCCTTCGTTCCCGTCTACGGGGAAGACGCGCTCTCCGCCATCGTGGCCGAGGCCCGGCGGTTGAATCGACGAACGCTGATACACTCCGGCGCCACTGCCGCCACCCGGGCCGCCGTCAGGGCGGGGTTCGACGTGATCTTCCACGGGCACTTCCATCGCTCCGACGGCACCCTCTCCTATGACGAGGGGGTAGTTTCGGAGATGGTCGAGGCGGGGACGAGGTTGAATCCGACCCTCTGGGTAAATCGAGTGCTGGGGGAGGTAGCGCGCCGGGAGGCGGAAGAGGGGGTCCGCGGTGCTCGGGAGATGGCCGAGTATCGCGAATCCAGGTATCGGGCACAGGCCGAGAACGTATCCAGGATGTTCGATGCCGGGGTCCGGCCACTGATGGGATCGGATTCCGGTTGGGGCCACGTGGGTTTCTCCGACGGGCTTTTTCGGGAATTGAAGTCCGCGGCGGAACTCGGCTTCTCGGCGTCGACCCTCCTGGATCTCGTCACCCGCGGGGCCGCCGAATTCCTCGGACGCTCGGATCTCGGGGAGATCGTCCCCGGGGCAACCGCGGACATAGTGGCCTCGCCGGGAAGGCCCTGGGAGCACATCGAGGAAGTCTCCACCATCAATTTCGTGATGATGGAGGGAGAAGTATATCGCTCTCCGTTCGACGAGGGTAGATAGGTAATCGCCATCGGAGGTGTGTGGCTTGGAAAAGATGAGCGTCAATCCACAGGTATTCGTCAACCCCGTACCCCTGGTATTGGTGACGGCGGCGGACGAGAGGGGACGCAGTAGCGTATTGACCGTCGGGTGGGCCGGCGGCCTTTGCGCCGATCCCCCATTCGTCGGGATATCGGTTCGCCGGGACCGGTATTCCCACGGGATCATCAGCGATTCGGGGGAGTACGGGGTTAACCTACCCACCAGGCATCTGCTGGAAGTGGTGGATTACTGCGGGACGGTCTCGGGTGCAGACCGAGACAAGTTCGCCGATACCGGGTTGAACCCCGAGGCGGCGCAGGAGCTCCGCTGGGCGCCGCTGATCCACGAGTGCCCTGTGAACCTCGAATGCATCGTCACCGAAGTTCTCCGCCTGGGGAGCCACGATTTCTTCGTCGGGGAAGTCGTGTCCACCCGTTGTCGGGAGGAATGGGTCGGGGACGGGCGTATCAGAGCGGATCACGGGGATCTGCTCGCTTACTCCACGGGCACTTACCTGTCCGTGGGTGAGGACCTGGGACGTCGGGGGAAATCCTTCAGGCCCGGGGGTTGATGTAGCATCCTTCCAGCTCTATCCTTCTCTAGAGAACTCTGGCCGCCGCGCATCCCGTCGAGGATCGGGCGGCCAGATCGGGGGGAAACCATTGGGAGTGAAAATGCCTCCCGCGTTATCGTCGCGGGGGATAGATAGGGACCGGATATCGCAGATCCTGAAGTTTCACGTGCCGCTGGGCTTGACCACCACCCTGATCGCCAGCAGCCTCTCCATAGTCAATGCGGGTTTCGCACGCACCGCCAGTCCCGAGACCGCCCTGGCGGCGTACGCGGTGGGGCATACGGTGGTGAACGTTTTCGCGTCACCCATCGTGCACACCCAGCAGCTGATGGTGATCTTCGGGAAGACCCGCGAGGGATTGGTAAACGCGCGCCGTGTGCTCCTGGGTGTGGCCGTGGCCGTGTTCGCGTGGATAACCCTCATGGCCTTCACGCCCCTGGGGAGGTTTATCTACCTCAGCGTGTTCGGAGCTCCGCCGGGCATACTGGAAGAGATCCTCGTGGTGGTGCGAATCTGCCTCATATTGCCGGTCATATATTCCATGCGGGCCTCGGCGAACGCCACGCTGATGCTCCAAAGAAGAACGTCGATGATGACGACTTCCCTCTTGATAAGGCTCGGCGTCATGTTCGTAATGACGCTGATCCTCCCCGGTACGGCCCTTCCCAGCGTTGCCGTGGGGACGCTGATTTGGGTCGGGGGTATAGCCGTTGAGGCGACCTCGAGCACGATCTTTTCGCTGATGGGGCGCTCCGCGATGCGTTTTGCCGAGCCCGCCGAAGGGGACGGTGGCGCGTCGACGCGGGATTGCCTTTCGGTGCTGGGTCCGCTCGTCTTGAACGGTTCCCTGATGATGTTGACCCTACCGGTGATCAACGCCGGGTTGTCCAGGACGCTCAATCCCGAGCGCAGCCTCGCGGTATTCCAGGTGGCCTGGAACCTGGCCTGGATGTTCGTGGCGTTCATTCAGAATAACCTGCGCCAGACCATAGTGGTCTTCCTCGACAATGCGGCGTGGCTAGCCGCTCTCAAGAAGGTGAGTTTCTGGCTGCAAAGCGCGGTCTCGGGCCTCATGTTATTCCTGGTCCTGACCGGAGGGGCGAGCTTCGTCATGGCCAACATCATAGGGGTTGACGAGCACCTGGTGGATGCCGCCTGGCCGATATTGTTGATACTTTCGGTCTTCCCGTTCCTTTGCGGGATGATAGAATACCGAGCCGGGGTGGCGATGAGGGCGAGGAGCGTAGGGGTTATCGGCCTGGCGCGGGTAGCGGATCTCGCGACGCTGGTGCTCATGGTCTTCCTGGTGGGAACGCTCTTCCCGACCCTGGGGGCCTTGGTCGGACCCATGGGCATGGTGGTCGGTGCCCTGGCTAACTACGCGGTCTTGCGGGCCCGCAGCCCCGAGACGCTCCCCGGGGGATTGGTGGTGGGGGAGGGAGATTGACCCCCCTCCCCACCGATGTGCTACAGCGTCCCCGCGCGGCGAGCACGGGCCAGGGCTTCGAAAACCCGGGCGCTGGTTTGAATCCCCATGTGAAAGCACTCCAGGTCCATGTTCTCGTTGGGCGAGTGGTTGTTTTCGTCGGCGTTCGCGTAAGGTATCCCGACGTGTGGTACCCCGAGGACCCCGGGCCAAACCGAGTTGGGCAGGCTTCCTCCGCTGGATAGATTGATGTAGGGTGCGGTTCCACGGGCCCGTTCGATGGCCTCGGCTATGGGAGCGATGGCCGGGTGATCCGCCGGTGTCCTGCTGGGCTCCATCCCGCCGATACCGCGAACCAGGACCTCCACCCGGGGATCGATTTCCGCGACGTGCCTCTTTAGCTTTGGTACCAGGTCGTCGAAGCTTTGGTCCACGACGGTGCGGATGTCGATCCGGACTTCGGCTTCCGAGGGAATGATGGTCTTGCTGCCGGGTCCGGTGTAACCCGACTTGAGTCCGCTGATGTTGAAATACGGTTCCAGCATGATCTTCCTGTAATACTCTTCCTTGGACATATCCACGCGCGGCAACCCCATGGTGGCACCGAACTCTTCGGGATCGAAGGGCAGCCGGGATATGATCTGCAGGTCCGTATCGCCGACCGACCTGACGTGATCGTAGAATCCGTCGACGAGGATGCGCCCCGAGGGATCCACGGTCCGGGCCAGGACATGGATTAGCATCCACGCGGGGTTGGGAGCGACACCACCCTTATTACCCGAGTGATTGTCGCGATCTGCTCCCCGGGCGCGGAGGGTGATGCCTATGACTCCACGGTTGCCGAGACTAATGAGCGGGGCCCCGCTGGGATGCATGGTCCCGTCGGATATGAGCACCAGATCGGCGGCGAGGAGCTCCCGGTTTTGGGCGACGAAGTCACCGAGATTCGGGGAACCCGATTCCTCTTCTCCTTCGAATACGAACTTGACGTTAATCGGGGGCGCCCCGGACGTTTCGACCCAGGCGGAGACGGCCATGGCGTGTGCCAGCAGCTGGCCCTTGTTGTCGCCGGTACCGCGGCCGAAGAGGCGGCCGTCCCGGATCTCGGGTTCGAAGGGGGGACTATCCCATAGTTCGAGGGGTTCGGGCGGTTGCACGTCGTAGTGACCGTAGCATAAGAGTGTGAAGGCGTCCGGATCCCCCGAGGATACCTCGCCGTACACCACCGGCTGCCCCTTGGTCGGCATGATCCTCGAGGTCGCCCCCAGTTCTGTCAGCATCCCGGCCAGCATCTCGGCGCACTCGGTCACCCCTTCGTCCCGTGCGCTGATACTCGGTTGGGATACCAAATTCTTGAAGTAGTCGACGAATTCATCGCGGCGCCCGTCTATGTGATCGCGCAGTTGGATTTCATCCTTCAATGTTCATCACCCGTCCTTTCTGCATTTCGATGAAACCGTTTCGCGGGGGTAGGGTCAGAGTTCGAAGACCTCGTGGTGGATTCGGTGCCGCGGTACCCCCAGGCTGGAGAGATGTGCCAGCATCGACCTCAGCATTGCGGGTGGTCCGCAAACGTAGTACTCGGCGTTGTCGGGTTTGGGCACGTGGCGGGCTATCATCTCGGCGTCTATGCGGCCCCTCTCACCGGGCCAGTTCTCCGAGTCCGACATGACGGGGACATACTCGAAATTGGGCATCTCCTCGGTGGCCCGCTGGATCTCTTCCGAGAAGGCGAGCCGGCTTTCGTCGCGGTTTGACCA
>SLGS01000054.1 GCA_007136565.1 Clostridia bacterium
CCATGCTGGCGGTCACGATAACCTTCGAAAAGCGCAGTCGCTCCTTCGAACGACTGCTATTGGCACCCATAGACCTAAACCTACTGATGCTCGCCAAGACCTCGGGGGCGATCCTCTTTGGGACGGCCAACTCCCTGGTGCCGGTGGTCCTCGCCACCTTCCTGGTAGACCTGACGGGGAGTGCCTGGGTCACGGCGATACCCGCCATATTGCTGATAGCGGCCAGCTCGACCTTCCTCGGGCTTTTCATCGCGGTGTCGGTCTCGGAGGTTTTCGAGGCGCAGACCTTCTCGAACTTCTTCCGGTTCCCCATGGTATTCCTTTGCGGGCTCTTTCTGCCGCTGACGGATATTCCGACGGTGGTGAGGCCACTATCATACCTCCTGCCGCTTACCTACGGGAACGACCTGCTCCGCCACGCCTTCCTGGGAGACGGACTCCTGTCGCCGGCCATTAGCTGGGCGGCCCTGGGGGCCTTCACCCTGGGTCTCTTCGCGGCGAGCATCCGCAATGCCCGTTCGAGGTGGATTTCCTGAGGGGGGACGACAGGCGAGCGCGTCGCGGGCTCACCGTCTCTCACGGGGCCTCCGGGGGGCCGCCGCGGGACGATCCGGTGCGCCCCATACCCCTCTCGTAGGCCTCCCGGAGCTCCGGGGCATCCACGGGGTTGCCCCGGGTGGGGTAAGCGGTGACTATGCCGAGATCCAACAGCAGCCTCCACCCCGCGAGGATGGAGCTGCATTCGACGGGGGCCGATGAACGACCCAAATGGGCCGGGTCGATGAGATCTCCCACCACTGCCCGACCATCGAAAACCACCGAGATGGATCCGGGCCGGGGGCCGGGAGTACTAACCAGCCGCACCCCGGGGACGTATCTACCGATGTCCAATTCCTCCCCCTCCATCAATCGCGGGACAAAGGTGGTCGCACCCTCCGGCGAAACGAGCGGATTCTCCCGGAGGGCCGCCAGCGCCGACCGATGGAGGATCACCGGAGCCTCGACGGATGCGAGAACATCCCCCACCCCGCCGACGTGGTCCCGGCTGGGACTGGTTATCACGACCAGCCCGATTTGCGCGGGATCGATACCGGATCTGGCCATGTAGCGCCACAGTCGAGATGCGTCGGCCTTGTTGCCGGCGTTGACGAGTGCGCGCCCCCGGCTGTCGCCGAGGATATAGCATGTAACCGTACCGAGATCCACTGCGTGCAATTCCATGGCGATCCCTTCGTTCTAAGCCACGACTTGTTGCCGGAGATCTCCGCGTGAAATACACTTAACGAGAGGAAACAACCCGATGACGATGCGGACTCCTTCGTCGACCTCGAGAGGATGATGACCCTGACAGCCTCCGGCAGACCCCCGATACTCTTCGTGATAAGCGGACCCTCCGGGAGCGGCAAGGGAACGGTCATCACCCATCTACTCGATTATTTTCCCGATATGGACAGGATTGTAACCTATACGACCCGCGAACCCCGGGAGGGCGAGATCGACGGTGTCCACTACAGGTTCATAACCCCCGAACGCTTCGAAGATCTTCGGGACGAAGGTGGAATCTTCGAATACGAAAGGGTCTACAACGATTACTACTACGCCTCGCCATCCCACGTACTGGCCGGTGGATGCGACCGCATCATAGAGGTGGACTACAAGGGACACCGCAAGTTCAGGTCGGAGTACCCGCAAACGGTCTCCATTTTCCTCCTCCCGCCATCCATGGAAGAACTCTCGGCGCGAATACTCGCCCGGTCCCCCGAGGACAACATGACCTCGCGACTGGAAAACGCCCGGGAGCAAATCTCCCACGCGGGCGAATACGACTACATCCTCGTAAACGATGTCCTCGGGGAAACGCTGGAGCGCGCAGCGGCCATCGTCCTCGCAGAAAGAGTCCGTTCCGAGCGCCCCGGCCTCATGGAAACCTGGCGCATTCCCGAACCTCCCCGCGACGCGGGGCATTAGGCCGGGAGGAAGCCGATCGCACCTTCCCGAATATCCCGATATCCCAGGAAATGACGAACCGCCCGACACCTAACCCCCGGGGATGAGCGCCACCGGGGCCAAGGCGGGGTGACGAAAACAATTCTAGAAAACACCCGACAACGAGGGGGTCATACATTGGATTGGGACAGCATCAAGATCCATATAGAAGAGCTACTCCGCCGAACTCCCGCGGATTACGCCGAGATCAGGATGGAGGAGTCCGAAACCACGTCGTTTAGATTCCGCGGGCCGAAGTTGGAAACCGTGGGAGAGGGCATTTCCGTAGGGGGGGCCATACGGGTCCTATCCGGGCGAGGCTGGGGATTCGCCTCGTTCAATTCCCCCGGGGAAATCGAGGAGCGTCTCGCCAGGGCGACCAGGCTGGCCGAGTTGGCATCTCCCCGTCGCAACCGCCCTGTGAAGCTGGCACCGGTGGATCCCGTTCGCCAGGTGTTTCACCCCGAGATCTCGAGCGATCCCCGGGATATTCCCCTGGAGCGAAAGATGCGGCGATTCGAAGACTACAACCGGCGCATGCTCGAAGCGGCCGAGGAGATCACCAGCACCCAGGTGGTCTACGGCGACCGCAAGACCCGACTGGTGTTCGCCAATAACCAGGGAACCCTGGTGGACCAGGTCAAGCTCGATATACAAGGAGCCCTGGTGGCCATGGCGACCAGGGGTTCGGACACTCAGATGGGCAACGCCTATTTCGGCAGCTCCACCGACTACTCCGTCACCGCCGGCCTGGAGGAAGGGATCGACGAAGCCGTCCGGACGGCCGTAGCCCTGCTGGACGCCCCGGGTGTTCCGGGCGGAAGGTACACCGTCATAGCCGCCCCGCCCATGGCGGGAGTATTCGCCCACGAGGCCTTCGGTCACCTCAGCGAGGCGGACGATCTCATGGAAAACGAGAGAATGCGGGAAACCATGACACTCGGTCGACGCTTCGGACCCGAGCACCTCAACATATTCGACACGGGCGACTCCCCCGGCTCCCGTGGTTTCCTCAAGTACGATGACGAGGGGGTGCCCGCAAAGAGGGCCGATCTCATCCGCGAGGGTGTTCTCGTGGGTCGCCTGCATTCGCGCCAATCCGCCGCCACCATGGGCGAGGAACCCACCGGCAGCGCCCGGGCCCTCGACCACCGTTTCCCCCCCATGTGCCGAATGCGCAACACGCAGATCGGGGCCGGCGATGCCGAACTGGAAGATCTTTTCGCCGGAGTGGATCGCGGGCTCTACGTCGTGAGCCCCTACGGCGGCCAGACCGACGACGAAATGTTCACCTTCATGGCGGGCAAGGCATACCTCATCGAAGGCGGACAACCCACAGAGCTGGTCCGGGACGTCACCCTGACCGGCAACGTATTCCACACCCTGACCAATATCGACATGATAGACCGCGAGGTGGGACGAGACGAGAGCCCCGGCGGCTGCGGCAAGGGCGAACAGAGTCCCCTGCCGGTGGGCCACTGGTCTCCCCACATAAGAATCCGGGACGTAACCGTCGGAGGTGGTGCCCGTTGACCGTTTGGCACGATGAGGGCAAGCAGATACTCGATATCCTGGTGGCCCAGGGACTGGAAGGGGAGGTGTTCTGCTCCGGATTCGAGCGGGAACCCATCCGCTTCGAGGACAACGAACTCAAGATGATGGAATCCTCGACGCGCACCGGTTTCGGCGTCCGAGTGGTCGAAGATGGGCGCGTCGGGTTCGCCGCCGCCACCGGTCCCGGCAACGGCCGGGCCCTGGTGGAAAAGGCCAGGAACGTGGCCCGTTTCGGCTCCGAAGTGGAATACGAGTTCCCCGAACCCAGGGATTACCCCGAGGTAGACACCTTCGATCCCGCGATCGAAGATCTATCCGCCGACGAAATGCTCAATTGCGGCTCCCGCATGGTGGAAAGCGTCAGGGCTTACGAGCCCGCAGCCCAGGTGAAGGCGTCGGTAAGCCGAAGCGTCGGCACGGCGCGACTCCTCAACACCCGCGGCTTGGACCTGGTCCAATCCGCCACGGGACATGGCGTCGGCCTCCAGGCGACCCTGGTGGGCGATGACGGCCTATTGCACACCGGGGATCACGCCGGGGGCCACCACCTGGTCACCGATGTCGATCCCGTGGTGGACTCGGTGCTTTGGCAGATGGAGGCCGCATCTCGGGTGGCGCGCATCGAAGACGGGGTATATCCGGTGGTCTTCGCACCTACGGGCCTCGGAGATATACTGCGTCCGCTATTGGCCTGTGCCGACGGTGACTCGGTCCATCGGGGTATCTCGCCCTGGCGGGATCGCATCGGCGAGCGCCTGCTGGACCCCCGCTTCACGTTGGTGGACGACGGTCTATTGCCCGAGGGCTCGGGCGCCACACCGTGGGACGACGAGGGAATACCCTCACAGACCACGCCCATCATCCGCGAAGGTATCCTGGAGAATTACCTGCTCGACCTGAAATCATCCGCGCGCCTGGGCATGAAACCCACGGGCAACGGATTCCGGGGTGGCAGTGGCTCCCTGCCGGGCATAGCTGCCAGCAACCTGGTAGTCGCGGCGGGCGATACCCCGGTGGAAGAAATCATCGGTTCGATGGAAGATGGGCTGCTCGTACTGTCATTGATGGGCGCCTGGGGGGCCAATCCCTTCGCAGGGCGCGTCAGCGGCAACGTGAACCTGGGATTCCGCATCGTCGACGGCGAGATCGTCGGCCGCGTGAAGGATTGCATGATATACCTCAGCGTCTTCGAGGCCCTCGAGGACGGACTTCTTTCCATCTCCTCGGAACGGGAGCTGCGTCACTCCACGCTGTTTCCCCACGTGCTCCTCGACGGAGTGAGCGTTTCCACGGGAGGTTGAATCCGCGGGGGCGCGGGGTCATCCCCGCGCCCCGGGCGCTCCATTGGCCTGGTTAGCCAGTTCGCGTGGAGGAGCGCGCTTCTTCCGCGAGCCGCCTTCCCTCCAGGTAACCCGATCCCAGCAAGACGGCCATCAGGATCAATCCCACGATACCGACGGCGAAGGCTCCCGGCGCACCGAAGTTCCCGAGGAACCTCGCCACCGGCCAGAACATCCGGGCGAAGTAGAGCTGGGGGAGCATCGCGAGGTTAGGGTTTCGCCCGCCGGCATCCACCAGGATGAACTGCCAGGCGTAGATGATACCCCAAAAGATCGGACCGCTCGACGTCCAAAGCAAACCGGGCCTACCGAGATCCACCCGGCGGCCGAAGGCGCGTCCCAGTAACCATAGCAGCACTATGGCGACGACACCCAGGATTATCCCGATGCGGTGCCAGTGTCGTTGCATGAACTCCAGGTGGG
>SLGS01000171.1 GCA_007136565.1 Clostridia bacterium
GGGACGCTGGCGCGCCGCCCCGGGGCGGCCGGAAGCGTGCCTCCGGGGGAGGACTTACCCGGCCCAAAGCGAAGGATTAGACGGCCCTCGTAGAGGTATCGCGGTATCGTTATCGATGAAAAGCGTGGGCCGAGGGGGAGGGATCTCTTGTGATTCGCGAAATGGATGCGAGCCCTGACCTGATACTGGTCGACGGGCCGATATACTCGCCGGGACTCGGGGGTACAGCGCCCACCGGGCTGGCGGTCAAAGGCGAAGCGGTGGTGGCCGTGGGGGATGCCGAGGAGGTCCGCGCGATGGCCGGGGAAAGAACCCGGACCATCTCCCTTCGGGGTAGGAGCGCCATCCCGGGAATCGTGGATTCCCACAACCACCTGGTCACGGCCGGTTCCCACATGGTTGACGGTATACTCCTGTTCGACGCCGAGAACATCGAGCAGTTAAAGGAAGGGGTCGCCCACCGCGCGGCGGAACTGCCGCCGGGATCCTGGGTGACCGGGGCGGGATGGATAGAGAGCCAATTCGAGGAATGGCGCATGCCCCATCGCAGCGACTTGGACGAAGCGGCCCCGGATCACCCGGTGATCCTCGACCGCCTCTTCGCCATGAGTGCGGTGAATACCAGGGCCCTGGAGGCGGCGGGTATTGGCCGCCACGATCCGCCGGGTATGCGGGGCACCATAGAGCGGGATGCCTCGGGTGAACCCACGGGTATTCTCCGCGACGGCGCGCAGGAGCTGGTTCGCCGGGCGATGCCCCGGGAAGACTCCGCGACCAGATTGCGCAGGCTCGAGGAGTACATCGAGACCGCTGCCCGCGAGTACGTACGCTGGGGTATAACGACGGTGTTGGACCCGGGGGTTCCCCCGGAAGTAATGAAGGCTTATTGGACCGCCGTACTCGACGAGGGGTTGCCGCTGGGCCTAAACGCGATGCCCCTGTGGCACGGACTTCGTCCCGGCGAGGAGCGCGACCTCGATGCCCTCCTGGATCACGTGGGGGTGTTCACCGGTTTCGGGGATGCCCGTCTTCGCCTGGGTGCTCTGAAGATGGCCCTCGATGGCGGGCTGGGTAGTCGCAGCTCGTGGATGTACGAGCCCTTCCTCGACGGTCGCCGGACCGAGACGCCCCTTCGCTTCGATCCCGACGACATCGATGGATTCTTCCGCGCAGCCACCGAGGCGGGTTGGTCCATAGGCATTCACTGTTGCGGCGACCGGGCGCAGGATGTTGCGTGTGCGGCCTTCGACGGACTTGCGGCCCCCCGGCTGGAATCCGCGACCCGCCACAACGTCATACACGGGTACTTCCCGACGGAGTATTCCCTCGAGATCATGGCGCGTCGCGACATCGCCGTCTCCGTTCAACCCGGGTTCATATGGGTGGAGGGCGATCTCTACGAGACGGTAATGGAACGCGAAAAGCTCGCCGGCTTCAAGCCCCTCCGCACCTACCTGGATCGCGGGATACGCGTGGCCATGAATTCCGACATGACCTCCGCGCACTACAATCCGTTTTGGGGGCTGCACAGTGCGGTCACCCGCGAGACGGCGCGGGGTTCTCGACTCGGGGACTCCCAGTGCGTGGATCGATTCGAAGCCCTGGAGATGATGACCCTAGGCGGAGCCTATCTTTGCAGCGAAGAGGATATCAAGGGTTCCCTCGAACCCGGGAAGCGCGCGGATATCGCGGTACTGGACCGAGACTTCGGCGCGATTTCCGACGCTTCTTTGAGGGATCTCACCGTCGCCGCGACCGTCGTCGGCGGAGAAATAGTACATGGGGAGGACGAGGCCCGGTGCGAAGGATAGAGGTAGATAGGATCACCGAGGCCGTGGCCCACCTGGCCACGGAGAGCAATTACCGCCTGGACGGCGATTACCTGGCTACGCTTCGACGAGCCCTGGATGAGGAGGATTCCCCCGACGCCCTGCCGGTTCTCCGAGACCTCATGGAGAACGCTGGTCTCGCCGCCGAGGGAGGTGCACCGCTTTGCCAGGATACCGGCGTAGCGGTGGTATTCCTGGAACTCGGCCAGGAGGTGAATCTGGTCGGGGGTGACCTCCGCGGTGCTGTGGACGAGGGCGTCCGAAGGGGCTATCGGCAGGGCTATCTTAGGAATTCCGTCGTTCGCGATCCGCTGCTTCGCGAGAACACCGGGGACAACACCCCCGCCGTGTTGCACGTGGATATGGTTCCCGGTGACGGGCTGACGATATGGTTTCTGCCCAAGGGGGCCGGCAGCGAGAACATGAGCCGATCGGCCATGCTGCGACCTGCCGACGGCAGGCGGGGAGTGATGGATTTCGTCGTGGATGCGGTGCGGCTCGCCGGAGCCAGTGCCTGCCCGCCCCTGGTGGTGGGTGTCGGGATCGGGGGGACCTTCGATATGGCCCCCCTGTTGGCCAAGAAGGCACTCCTCAGGCCATCGGGTTCGGCCAACCCGGCCGAACACATCGCGGCGCTGGAGCGAGATATGCTCGCCGAGGTGAACCGGCTGGGGATCGGGGCGGGCGGTTTCGGTGGGCGGACCACGGCGCTGGCGGTAAACGTCCTGACCCAACCGTGCCACATCGCGTCTTTGCCCGTGGCCGTCAACCTGCAGTGTCACGCCCACCGGGTCGGCAAGATCGAGGTATAGGAGAGGGGTCCCGAGATGGTGCTCAGGTTGAACACGCCCCTGGACGGCGAAACCGCGCGGGAATTGAGGATCGGAGATCGCGTCGAGTTGTTCGGTGACATTTACGCCGCCCGGGACGCGGCCCATAAGAGGATGGTGGAACTGTTGGCGGTGGGCGAGGACCTACCCTTTGACATCCGCGGTGCCGTCATATACTACGTGGGACCGACTCCCCCGCGACCGGGGCGCCCCATCGGCGCGGCCGGACCCACCACATCTTCGCGGATGGACCCCTACACGGAAACCTTGCTCGAGCGCGGCCTTCGGGGGATGATAGGTAAGGGTCCGCGATCCCAGGATGTGGTGCAGGCCCTGGCGAGGCACGGTGCCGTGTATTTCGCGGCCACCGGTGGAGCCGGAGCCCTGTTGGCCGACACCATCGTCGAATCGGAGGTCGTGGCGTGGCCCGAACTGGGTCCCGAGGCCCTGCGGAGATTTTCCGTCGAGGGATTTCCCGCCGTGGTGGCCGTCGACGCCGCCGGCGGAGACCTTTATAGGATCGGACCCGAGCGCTACCGCGCCCGGGATAAGGTATTGAAAATGGGAGATGATACGCGTGAGTGATGCCAAGCGTGGTGGCGACGAACTCAGGGAAGCGGCCCTCAAACTTCACAGCGAGAACCGGGGGAAGCTGGCCATCAAGTCCAAGGTCCCCGTCCGAAACGGGCATGATCTCAGCCTCGCCTACACCCCCGGGGTGGCCGAGGCCTGTCGCGAGATCGATGCCGATCCCGAGAAGGTCTTCGAATACACCAACCGCGGGAACCTGGTGGCCGTGGTCACCGACGGTTCCGCCGTGTTGGGCCTAGGTGACATAGGGCCCCTGGCGGCCTACCCGGTAATGGAGGGCAAGTGCATACTGTTTAAGGCCTTTGCCGGGGTGGATGCCATGCCCCTTTGCCTCGACACCCAGGACGTCGACGAGATCGTGGACACCGTGGTCCGGGTCGCACCGACCTTCGGTTCCATCAACCTCGAGGACATCTCCGCTCCCCGCTGCTTCGATATAGAGGAAGCCCTGATCGAGCGCCTGGACATCCCCGTATTCCACGACGATCAACACGGTACCGCCGTCGTCGCGGGGGCCGCCCTGACCAACGCCCTGTCCGTGGCCGAAAAGGAAATCGGCGACGTGCGGGTGGTGGTCAACGGTGCCGGGGCCGCGGGATTGGCCACCTCGCGCCTGTTCCTATCCATGGGAGTAGGCGACGTGATACTTTGCGACATCGAGGGGGCCCTGTACGAGGGTTTCGAGGGTATCGCCAATCCCCGCCAAGAGGAGATGGCCCGCCTCACCAATGCCGAAAACATCGGGGGATCCCTGGCCGACGTGATGCGGGGTGCAGACGTGTTCGTGGGTCTTTCCGCCGGGGGCGTGGTGTCCGGTGATATGGTCCGCAGCATGGCCGAGCGCGCCGTGGTCATAGCCATGGCTAACCCGGTACCCGAGATTTACCCCGATGAGGCCCTGGAGGCCGGGGCCCTGGTCGTGGCCACGGGCCGCTCGGATTTCAAGAACCAGATCAACAACGTCCTGGCGTTCCCCGGTATAATGGCCGGGGCGATGAAGGTCAGGGCCAGTAGGATTAGCGAGGCCTCCAAGGCCGCCGCCGCCGAGGCCATAGCCTCAGCGGTGTCGCCGGGGGACCTGGGTCCCGATTTCATCATCCCCGGAGTATTCGATCCGGAGGTGGCACCGGGGGTAGCCGCCGCGGTGGCGGGCGCCGCCGTGGAGGAGGGATCGGCCAAGAATCCCGTCGACCCCGAGCGGGTGGCCCAGGCCGTTCGCGAGGAAGCCGGGATCTCGTAGATTGTCCGTATCGATAGGAGGTGAGGGGATCACCGAAACGGGATGTTTCGGTGTCCCGAGCACTTGAAACTATACGAGTACATGGCAAAAAGGGTATTCGATCGCTACCACATACCGATCCCCCGCGGTGAGGTCGCGGATTCGCCCGGGGAGGCCGCCGAGATCGCCCGCGAACTCGGGTGTCCGGTGGCCGTGAAGGCCCAGGTCCTCTCCGGCGGCCGGGGCAAGGCGGGGGGCATCGAGTTCGCCGAGGACCCCGACGGCGCCCGGGAGGCGGCCGCCCGTATCCTGGAGATGGAGATCAATGGGCTCGCCGTAGAACGGATCCTGGTAGAAGAGAAGCTCGCCATGGAGGGAGAACTGTACCTGGGGCTCATAATCGACCCCTCCAGTCGGGGCCCGCTGCTCATAGCTTCGAGTAAAGGTGGCGTGGACATCGAGGAAGTTCCCGACCGCGACATCGTTCGAGAGAAGGTAGACGTCCGGTGGGGATTGTTCCCCTACCAGGTTAGGTCCATCACCTCCAGGATGGGGTTGACGGGGAAGGTGGCCCGCCACTTCGGCGAGGTCGCCATGGCTCTCTACCGCATGTTCAGGGAGGAAGACGCGGTGTTGACCGAGATCAATCCCCTGGCGATATGCGGGGACGGTGTCGTGGCGGCGGACGGTCGACTGACCGTCGATGATGATGCCGCTTTCAGACATCCCGATACCCCGGATACCGAGGAAAAATCCGATCTCGAGCGAGAGATAGGAGACCTCGGGCTCTCCTACGTACCC
>SLGS01000075.1 GCA_007136565.1 Clostridia bacterium
CCTCACCCTTTCCAAGGATGCCCCCCGGGGGGTGCACTAGTGTTCGCAAAGATCTTCTCCGGCTTGCAGGTTGCCCTCGGCGTAGTGCAGCAGGCACTCGTCCACGGTTCCCCGGGCCCCGACAATATAGCCGATGCCGGCTTCGTCGAAGAGTCTTTGGGCCCTCGATCCCATTCCCCCGGATACGATTACGTCCACTCCCAGCTCCGCTAGGTACCTGGGTAGCACCCCGGGTTGGTGTCCGGGGTTTGGCACCGTCTCGATCTCGGTGACTTGACCGTCTCGTACCGTCGCCAGCGTGTACTGCGGGCAGCGGCCGAAATGGGGTGCAACATCACCGGCCTGAGTCGCAACGGCAACCCTCATCATCCATCATCCTTTCAGGAACGCCTTCTACCTCCGCCGGCTCCACCCCGACGCCCGAAACCCGGTCCATCGGGTCCTCGAAGACCGCTCTTTTGGTCCACGCTGGGGCCGTCCACGCGGGATAGTCGGCCCTCCTGGAAGGCTTCCAGGTTGTCGCGGGCCGTTTCCCCTCCGAGGGCGTATACGACGATGCCAGCGGCCGCCAGGGCTCCGCTGGCCTTGGGGCCCACGTTGCCCGTGATCACCGCTTCCACTCCCTTCCTGGAGAGGAACTCGGCGGATCCGATGCCGGCGCCGCTTCCGGCCGCTACGTTGACATTCTCCTCGGATTCTACCTCCCAGGTTTCCGTCTCCACGGTGATGAAATAGGGTGCGCGTCCGAACCGATCGTCCATGGGTGAGTCCAGGCCGGGGCCGCGAGTAGTGAGCGCAACTTTCATCATCAACACCTCCGTAAATGAGAATCATTACCTACCTGAATCATGCCAGGATTATGAACTTATGTCAATAAAGATGGGGGATATAAGCTATGGCGAATGTGCCCGCGCTCGGGTATCGCCACCGGCGCGGGAAGTGGCCGATGCCGGGTAGGTGCGCCGGGGATGGATCGTTACGATGGGAGGTGGGGAGTCGGGGCGGACACCCCGTGTCGCGGGATGTCCACCCCGGGAGTTAACGTGGGGGACTTCAGTTCAGGTTGAGCCAGACGCAATCCACCGCGCCGGTCTCCGGGTGCAGCGAATAATCGACTTCGGCACCGAACCCCAGTTCGCCTATGGCGCGAAAGGGGAGGTAGGTGCGCCCGTCGACTATGACGGGTGATACGTCCAGGGCGTGGGTTATCTGGGCCCCGGTGTACCGATTCGCCACGGTCAATTCCCTTTGGCCGATCTCGATGTATATCACGATGTCATCTGCGGTCAGCGTGACGGTTTGCGTTGCCCCGGTATCCGGGTTGGACGTCCATCCGGCCCGGGCACCGAAAGCCTCGGCGATGTATCGGACGGGTATGAGGGTCCTACCCGATTGAATGAAGGGTGCTGCGTCCATGGTGGCCGCCTGCCCCCGGATGGAATAGGCCGTTGACCCGATCCACATCCGGACGTCCGCCAATTCCTCGGTGGCATCCTCTTCCAGTCCCTTGATCATCTCGATCTGATCGATGTAGATCGCACCGGACCTGGGTGCATCCTCGGCGATGACACCTTCTTCGCGCAAGAGGTATATGCTGGAGAGTGTCAAAGGTTGCGGCCAACCCGGGTCTATGGCGCCGGACACCCGCACCCATCCTTGCCAATCGATGGATTCGGACAGGACCACGTGCCGGGATCGCCCACCCGCATCCACTATCTCGCCGCGCAGTTCATAGCCGCTGGCATCACCCATGATGTAGGCGGATACACCGACATTGTTCTCACCCATGGATATTTGACCGGATCCCAACTGACCGTAGGCAATCATGGTCGCGGCCTCGCCCGAGAAGTCGTATGCGAGTCTACCCGATCTCTCGCCACGGAAGCTGTAGGCGGGATCGGTGATGATCTCGAAGCTACCCCCGAGGCCCTCGGGATAGCTTCTGAAGCTCGCCGTTTGCCATTCCCGGAAGGTGAAGAAGGGTTCGCGACGCCCACCTATCCTGATGGGGACCTCCTTCGTGTGCCCGTCGATGTCCGCGGTGAGGGTTCCGAAGCCTTCCACGTCGGGCGCGTGGTAGACGTTACCCTCGATTCGCCCGAAGTCGGTACTCCAGCTTACGGTGTCGGGGCCGGCGTCCAAGGTGACCCCGGTATTGGTGACGACCCTGGCCGAGAGGCGTACGCTTTGCCCCGAGAGCATTCGAAGGTCCCGGGGAGTGACCAGGATGTCCTGGATGTCCTCGCCGCCGAAGATTTTCACCGAGAAGTTCCTGTCGACGCTACCCAGCGATGCCCTCACCAGGATTTCCCCCGGCGAACGGGCCGAGAGCGTGTTCCCCTCGAAGCCGGCGATGGACGGATCGGATACTTCCCAGCGGACATCGCCGGTTCCCACCCTCACGGGGAGGTAATTGGCGTCGTGGGCGGTGACCCTGTAGGTGACTTCCGTCCCGGCCAGCATGCCGGTGGGTCCGTCGACGAGGATGGTGTCCGGCGCCGAGGGCCTGGCCACGTTGTATATTCCCAGGGCGTTGGGCACGGACCTCTCGAAACCGGAGCCGGGTGTGCTCGCGAGGACGGGGTCGAACTCGCCCGGATAGCGAACGGCCATGGAGGTGGAACCCCCGCCATCGAGGTTGAGCGCGCGGTGGGATCCGGTGCGACTCATGAATTCCGCCAACTCTCCCATGGTTAGTCCGGCCACCGAGGGCGTGCCGTCGACGGTGACCAATCGCAGGATCCGACCCTCGGGATCGATCCCCAGGGCGGATCGGGATGCCCGGGTCGCACCCGGGGAGGAGAGGGAGGAAAGGGGTCGACCTTCGTCGACGATGAGGGAGTGGCCGCCGACGGCCGTTTCGACCCGCATCGATGTCGAAAGCCCCGCTTCGTGGTGGAAGTGAGAGCCCGCGCGGGCGACGCCCCGGAGGAACTCTCCCCCGGAACCCTCGCCGACGAGCGCGTAACCCCCGGGTGGAATGTGGACGGAGCCGGTGGTTACATCCACCGTAGATACCAGGGAGCCGGAAACAGTGGCGGCCACCACGGGCCCGGTGAAGAAACTCGCCGAGACCTCGGTTCCCCAGTTGCCGTCGTAGAGGAAGAGACCGCCGTCGCTACCGACGTAGGTCTGGTTGTACCCGGCCAGGGGATGGCTCACCCCGCCCAGGTGGACACGGCCTGCAAAGGGCCAGTAGCGGATGTGTGCCCTGCCGGAATCGTCGATCCCGAAGGCCCGGGAGTAGGCGTTGGACGTGGGCGAGGAGAGCAGGGTCCCTCTCTCCACGTGCGGGCCGAAGGGCGCCGCCGGTCGAGTCAGGTGAAACAGGTCGGCGTTTACGGCGGCCACGGCGTCGGTGGTCGACGCCATGGCCCGGACCGTCTGCCGGTTGTTGAAGCCATTGGAAGGACTGATGGCCCGCACTTCGACGTGGGGGTTTTCGAGGTCCACCACCAATAGGCGGGCGGTCAGTGCGCCGCCCCCGACCTCGAGCCTGTAGCGATAAAGGTCCATGCCGGGGCCGATCCTTTGTTCGTCGATCAACCGGTACCCCAGGGCCGAAACCTGGCCCGTGCCCGCAAAGAGATAGAAGAGTATAGCCACGATGGATATCGAGACAAGAAACCTGCGATATGTACTCAATTCACATCCTCCGCTCGAGCGCATGGCCGGGTTATCGGTTCATCCCGGGGCGTCCTCGCGGTTCGCCCCGGGGCAGGTGGTCAGTGGTCGGGGAAATACCATTGCATGGAATCCAGCACAGCGTCGAATCGGGCCGAGGCGCCGTCGCCGAATTCCACCGGCATGTGCCGGACGATGGAAAGGGGCCTGGCCCCGGCGTTACCGAAGCTGGCGCTTCCCACGTAGTGCGTATCGCCCGGGGCTTCGAAGACCAGGTGAGCGACGGCCCACTCGGGTGCGCCCTCGGTCGTTTCATCGATCTCGTACCCGGCTTGGGCGTATTCTGCCGACACTTCCTGGACGGCTTCCTCGATGATTTCGGCGTCGGGCCCGAGGCGTATGGATAGGTATACATCCTCGCGGAAATTGCCCCCGAAGACCGAGTGGATCTTGAGCAGGTCCTCCTCGCCGTTGGGTGCAATCCTCACTTCCAGGTCCTCGGGTACGTAGAAGACGAGACCCATGGAGGGAAGGTGGTGGCGGATGTAATTCATGGGTTCCTCCATGCCCTCGATGGCGATGGTGCCCTCGCGCCTGTCGGGACCGTCGGGTTCTTCGGAGCCGGTGATCTCGCCGGGAAGATGGTGGTCAATGTCCCCCGGATCCGGATCGCCGGCGGGGTCTGTGGGCTCCTCTTCGGGCGGATCCTCGGGTTCCCCCGGCGGATCCCCTTCGACCGCCTCGGGTCCGCACGCCAGCGCCACGAAGAGCGCCAGGGTCAACATTGCGATCAATACTAGTATATATCTTCGGTTACTCACTGGATTCCCCCCGCAATTTTAGTTGATGAATTGACACATCCCGTATGGACGTCCTCGGAGGGGGAGAGTTCCCGGGCGGGGCCCACGATTTTTCTCCGGCGCGCGGGGAACCTCAATTCCGGGTCGAGCGGGCGGCGGGGGAAGTCCCGGGCGTGGTCTTCGGGAAGGTGGCCGTAATCCGGGTGCCCTCGCCGGGTGTGGCACTGATTTGGAGTGAGCCGTCGCTTCTCCTGGCCCGGGTGATCATGTTGTCCAATCCGAAGCCGGACCCGCCTTCGGGGATTTCGAAGCCGACGCCGTCGTCCGCCACCACGAGGCGAATCGCATCACCCTCGGCCCGAAGAGATACCTTTAGGCCGCAGGCCCGGGCGTGGCGTTCCACGTTGGCCATGGCTTCCTGGGCTATACGGTATACCGCCATCTCCGCCTCGGGCGTGAGACCGCCGGGATAGTCGATCCGGGTCTCGAGCTCCAGTCCGGCCCGGCGAGCCACCAGGTCCGCGGCGAGCCGGACGGCCTCGGCCAGTCCGCGGTCCTCCAGGGAGGAGGGAGTGAGTTCGCGGACCATCCGGCGCAGCTCGTCCAAGGTGCCCTCGGCCGTCTCCTCCAGGTGATCCAGGATTTCCCGACCCCGGGGGTCGTCGCCGACGATGCTCCCGAGGGATCGAAGGGAGAAGACTATACCGTGAACCCCTTGGGATATCGAGTCGTGGATCTCCCTCGCCATCCGGTTCCGCTCCTCGGATACCACCAGGTTGCGGGCGGTCTCCCTGAGCAACTCCTCGCGCCGGTTGATCTCGGCCAGGTGGCGGTTTTCCATCTCGAGCATTTCCACCCGTCGCCGCACCAGTTCGCCGCGAAAGCTGGATACCGCGACCACGGCGCCGAAGGCGGTTCCCAGGCCGGCGCCCCAGAGGATGAACCTCTGTATATAGGGGTCGGGGGATATTATCCCCAGCAGGGTGGCCGCCGCCACGAGAGTGAGGGTGAGGATCGCCACCGCGGCGAAGCTCATCACCGCCCTCGCGGCCTCGGGGAAGCCCCGGTGTTCCAGGTGGGCGTCGAGGTGGCTGCCGCCGAACCCCGCCAGGCCGGAGAAGCCCCCGGCGACGGCCGCCGCCCCGAGGACCGCGGTGACGGGGGAAACCGGCAAATCCTGGGTGCTCACGAAGAAGAGGGAGGCGATGAGCCCGAAAAGGGCTCCCGCCGCGGCGCTCCTGACGAAGGATTCCCCGTGCGCCGACTTCGCCTTGCCCTCGCCGTTGGCCCTCATCGGGGATCCTCCCCGGGTACGAGGTTTTCGCGTATGGCCACCAGGGCCGCCTGAGTCCTGTTCTTGACCTCCAGCTTGGCCATGATGTTGGCCACGTGCGTCTTGACCGTCTTCTCGCTGACCACCAATTCCCCGGCGATCTCCCGGTTCCCAAGGCCGCGGCTGAGCAGGGCCAGCACCTCCATCTCCCGCTCCGACAGGGGTTCCCGCGGGAAACCATCCCGTCGGTTTCGCCCCTCCGCGGGATCCACGTGCTCCAGCAACGCCTCCGTCGCCCTGGCGTCCAGGTAGCTTCCACCGGCGGCCACCGCGGAGATGGCAGCACCCAGTTCCTCGGGTCCGGCATCCTTGAGGATATACCCCGAGGCGCCGGCGGACAGGGCGCTCCTTATCTTGTCCCAGCCACCGAAGGAGGTGAGGATCAGGGTTTTCACCCCGGGATCGCGGGCGAGGAGTTCCCGCGTCGTCTCGATGCCGTCGAATCCCGGCATCTGCAGGTCCAAGAGGACGACGTCCACCCGTCGCTCCCGCAGGAATTCTAGGGCCTCCGCCCCGGAGGCGACCTCACCGACCACCTCGAGGTCCGGTATCGTCTCCAGGTAGAACCTGACCCCGCGCCGAAAGAGCGGGTGATCATCGACTATGAGAATTTCAATTACCCCGGTGGACACGTGGGAGCGCCTCCGTTCCGCGGGGGCCCCGTCCCGGCATGGGAGCCGGGGCGAGGCCTCGCGATGAGCTATTCTCCATCATTCCCATCTCGCCGCGGCAATACCTGCCGCACGCTTCCTCCATCAGGATACCAAAAATATCGCGCCGATGGCGTAGGGTAGGAGGGCCAGCGCGGCCAGGGCCGGGTGCCCGCGGCGACCGCCGTTCTTGTCGTCCCAGGAGAAGAGGTACAGGGCCAGGCCGAAGGCGGCGATCCCCCCGGCGAAGAGGACTCCCGCGGCCGCGGCGGGGGAGTAGAGCGACTCCATCCCGAAGGCTCCCCCCAGGAACGCCTGCATGCCGTAGGTGGCCGGCAACAGGTGGGCGACGCGGGCGAAGGCATCGGGCAATATCTCCACGGGTATCATCAGGCCGCCGAGTATCATGGATGGAAGATAGATCAGCTGTTGCCAAAGGATCGCCACCTTGGAACCGGCGGATACGACGCCGATGAGCGAACCCAGTCCCGACAGGGCAAAGGCCAGCAGTGCGGTGATGAGGACGAAGGTCCAGGGATCGGTGGGCGCGGGCGCGTCGAACAGCATCGGGGCCGTCAGGGTAATTACCGCGGCCACCAGGCCCGTGTGAACCGCCGTGGTGATGGCCGGCATGGCCAAAAGAGGTGCCGCCGAAAAACCGTGCACCCGGAAACTTCGCAGGATCCCGCCCTCGCGGGACTCTATGAGCGGGGTGGGCAGACCCATTATCGTCCCCGAGAGGATGGCGAAGGCCACCATGGCCGGTATCATTTGGTCTCCGAAGAATGGATTGATCTGGGCCATCATGGTACCCACCAGGGCGTAAAAGCCCAGGGGCATCAGGTAATTCATCAAAAGCAGCGTCCGGTTTCTCATGCCCGCTAAGAATTCGAAGGAGTAATGCAGTGCAACGGTCTTCATCTTTCTCTACCTCCTCGGGTAAATCGGGATCCATTCTCGACTTCGGGCCGGTGGCGCTAGGCGGATTCGTCGCGCACCATCTCGAGGAATCTTTCCTCCAGGGATGGCCGCTCCACCCGCAGGTCTACCAGGGTGTCCCCGGCGCGGGAGATGTGGTCCATGATCCGCATCACCGCGGGTCCCGGGGTGGTGGTGAATCCGACGAAGTACTCCCCCTCGGGGCGAAAATCCGCGAAGGCCCCGCACCCCAGCGATGCGCCGGTGGTTCGCGCGGAGATCCTGGTCATGCCGTGGCCGGTGGCGGTCAGGTCCCTCGGGCTTCCGATGGCGGCTATGCGGCCGCGGATCAATATGGCGACCCTGTCGGCCAGTTCCTCCGCCTCCGCCATGTCGTGGGTAGAGAGGATAACCGTGGTCCCCGACTCCCTCAATTCCTCGATGATCCCGTGCAGAGCTATGCGGGTGGACACGTCCAGGCCCGCCGTCGGCTCGTCCAGGAAGAGGACGCCGGGTCGGTGTAGGATGGCCAGGGCGAGGTCGGTGCGGCGCTTTTGCCCCGTGGATAAAGCGGCGTACTGCGTATCCATGTGCTCGGCCAGGCCCAGTCGCGCCGGGATCCCTGGGTCGGGGGTCACACCGCGGTGCGCGCCGAAGAGGCGTAGGGCCTCGCGCACGGTCATGTATCCCGGGAGGCTCCCCGACTGAAGTTGTACGCCGATCCCCCGGTACAGTTTCTTCCGATTCGAGCCGGGGTCCACGCCCCCTACGAGCATCTCGCCCTCGTCGGCGTCCCTCAATCCCTCGAGGCACTCCAGCGTGGTGGTCTTGCCGGCGCCGTTGGGCCCCAGGAGGCCGAAGATCTCGCCCCGTCGCACTTCGAAATCGATACCGTCCACGGCCACGAAGTCATCGTAGGTCTTGCGAAGTCCCCTAACCTCGATCGCCAATTCTTCCATTTGAAAACCCTCCCTTTCCGATCTTCCTGGGGTAATTCTATTCCGGCGGAGGGGGCGCACCATCGGCCGAAGGTACCAATCGCGGCCGGGACCAAAGTACCGGGTTCGGGTGGTACTTTTGGTCCCGGGGGATCCGGGGGATTCGGCACATCTATGCCGCGAGAAGACGTGCAAGTCCCGCCAGGCGGATCGTCGGGGAGGTGTCGGACCGTCCCCGGGGGAAGATGAAACGGTGAGGGCGGGACCCTCGCGGGCGGCGATGGATGAGGGGAAATGGATGAACGGAGGGGTGATCATGTCCGAGGATCGCAACCTGGAATTGATGGCGGAGCTTTTCGGGATAGTGTCGGAGAGGGTGGTGGATCGCTTCGGAGACGAAGGCGAGGAAGTCGTCAGGGATGCCGTGGCGGAATTCGGGCGGAGGCGCGGCGAGCGAATAAGGCGCCGGGTGGATGAGGCCGAAAAGCCCGCCACCGTGGAGAATTACCTCGATAAATACGATATGGCCCGGGCCCAGGGATTCGAGGTGGAGACGGATCTCGACTGCGCGGGCGCCGACCAGGTCTTCACCCTCTGCCCCCTGTGGGAGACCTGGAAGGAGACGGGATCGGAGGACGGCGGATACCTATATTGCCTGGAGATAGATCGAGCCCTGGCCCGGGGATACGACGCCAGGATGGAGTTCGTCCACCACGAGCACTTTCGCGACGGGGGAGGGCGCTGCCGGATGAGCTTTCGCCTCACGCCCGGGGAGTCGGGGTAGGCGAAGGTGGCGGATCGGGGTGAGGCGAGGTAGGGTGCGGTTTGTTTCATTCCCCTCCCTCGCCCCGGGGCCTGCTAGACCAAGGGCCAGAGCATGGGAACCATGACTAGGGCCGCCAGCATGATGAGGATACAAAGGGGCAATCCCACCCGGAAGTAATCCGCGAAGCGATAACCACCGGCGCTGAAGACCAGCACGTTGGACTGGTGCCCGAAGGGCGTCAGGAAGGCGCAGCTGACCGCCAGGGTAACCATCATGAGGAACGGACGGGGATCCATCCCCATCTTGGAGGCGATCCCTAGGACCAGGGGGCCGACCACGAGGATGGTCGCCGGTGGGGTCATCAGGGACGCCAGCACGCAGGACAGGGCGAAAAGAGAGGCGAGCATCAGGAGCGGGCTGCCACCCGCCACCGACATGATGCCCGTGACGGCCAGCTCGGTCAGTCCGCTTTGCTCCACCGCCAGGGCGACCCCGGCCATGGAGCCCAAGAGAACGATGATGGACCAGGGAACGGCCCGGTAGGCTTCGCGCAGCCGCAGGCACCCCGTTAGGATCATCAGCCCCACCGTGCCCACCGCCGCCAGGGATATCGGCAGCACGCCCGTGACCACCGATGCGATCATGGCAGCGAAAAGCCCGAGGACGCGAAAGACCTGCTTTCGGCCCTCGGCGACGGGTTCGCGGTCCAATAGGAGAAGGTTCAAGTCGTCGGCCACCTGGTCCACCGACGCGGGGGCTCCCAGGATCAGGAGCATGTCCCCGCCCTCGATGCGGACGTCGGCCAGCCGCTCGGTGACGCTCATGCCCTTGTGGGCGATGGCCAGGACCTGCAAGCGATAACGGGATCGGAAGTTTATCTCTCGCAGGGTGCGTCCCACCAGGGGCGATCTCGCGGTGACGACCACGTCGGTCATCTCGGCCAGGTCGCTGGGCAGGATGTTGTCGAGGTTCTTGGGCGAGGCCAGCTCGAGGCCCGTGGCCTGTCGAAGGGGTGTCAGGTTCTCCCTGGGGACCTCTATTTGCACGATGTCCCCGGGGCGCAGGATGTTGGTTCCCGAGGGGTTCGTCACGTGGTGTTGGTCGTGGATTATCCCGAGGATGGTGGCGTCGTAGTCGCGGCTGAGGTCCGTATCCTTTATCAGGGTATTCGCCAGGGGGCCCTCGGCGGGTATAACGGCCTCCACGAGGAACTGGGTGACGCCGAACTCCTGGGCCAGGCGACTCCGTTGTCGGTTGTCGGGTAGGAGCCTGTGGGCCACCAGCCCGAAGTAAAGTCCGGCCACCGCGAGCACCGGGATCGCCAGGGGAGTCAGTTCGAAAAAGCCCATGGGTTCTTATCCCCACTCGGCGAGCATCGCGGAGGCCAGTAGGTTCGGGGGCGTTCCCATCAGGGAGGTTACACCCCCCACCAGGGATCCGAAGGCCAGGGGGATGAGCACCTTGGATGCGGGCCATCCCTTCTGGCGACAAACGCCGATGACCACGGGTAGTACCAGGGTGATGGCGGCGATGTTGTTCATGAAACCCGACATGATGGCAACGGACAGGCCGCCCATGGCGGCCATGGCCGGGACGCTCTTGGCCGTTTTCCCGAGCCATATGGAAAGGGGTTGCACCGCACCGCTTCTTTGGAAGGCATCGCTGATGATGGTCAGGGAGGCTACGGTGATGACGGCCGGGTTGGCGAAGCCAGTGAAGATCTTCTCCTCGGGTATGAGGCCCAGTGCGGCCAGGGTGAAAAGGGCCAGGATCGCCACCAGGTCGTAACGCACCTTCTCGGTGATAAAGGCGGCGAGGATGGAGATGAGTATTCCCGTTACCAGGATAATCTCGATGTTCATTGCCGGACCTCCCGTGGTCCCCCGGGGATATCACCCTGCCACGATATGCCCCGTACCGCGTTCCGCCACAGTTGGGCGATGGTGTTTGCGGTCCCCAAGATCCTCGATGCGGTGTTTCGGAATGGTCGTTTCAACTAGATATGCGACCTCGGGTATCCTAACATTTTCCGATTCCCCGGGAAAGGCCGAGGGGAATATCCCGGTAGCTTCCGATCGAGGCGGTGCGGGGGTTCGGGATCAGTCGGTGGCCACCATGTCGGCGTCCGGATCGGGCGACGGCAGGTCCACGGGCCAAAGGCGGAAGAGCAGCCCGGCGATGATGGCGAAGACGGGGAAACCGGTAAGCCCCACGGGATTGGTCCAAAAGAGCCCGACCTCCGGTACGAACACCCCGCCCAAGAAGACGGTGGCGTTGAAGGTGCCGTGGGCGAAGCCGACCACTATCGCACTCTTGGACTTAAGACGCAGCCAAATGAAGATCGTCCCCAGGGGTATGGAGGTCAGGATCATGGCGAATACCCCGGGAACCGGCGCCTCGGGGAAGTTGTGGCCCATCAAGATGACCGGGGCGTGCCAAAGGCCCCATACGAAACCGCTGACGAGAATGGTCGGCGTCAAACCGTGGGGTAGCAGGCGCGAGACCAGGTAGCCTCTCCACCCGAATTCCTCCCCCAGTCCGAACAGTATGTTTTGAACCGGCGAAATGGCGAAGACCAGCAGCAGTAACAGCCCGGGATTGATGTCTAGGTCCGGGACTATCGTCGCCAGTCCCTCCCCGGGGCCCGCAAAGCGCCCGAGCCCGGTCAAGACAGCCAAGAGCGAGTGCAGGGCGTGGCTGCCCACCATCAGGAGGTACGCCGCGATATAGTAGCGCAGGCGCCCGAACTTCATGCCGTAATCGGCCAGGGAATGGGGTTCGCCGCGTACGAAGGCTATGGCCACCAGGCCGGGGATGAGCATTTGTATGGGCAGGAGGATACTCACCAGCCCGGAGGCGTACCCACCGTCCAGGTAGAGGTAAAGGTTCATCCCCCACGTCAGGGCGAAGACGGCGTATAGATAGTTCCTGGTCCTTAGATCGCTGGGCCTGGGCAAGTGCCACCACCTCCGGTACCGTTATTTCGGCGCATCGGGGGATATTCCTCTTCATCCGCGCTCATCGGTGTGTTCCCCCAGGTAGGGCGTGGCGAACCAGTAATTCGTAGAGCCAGTCCCACACCGCGCCCCCGGTGCCCTCGAGGTCGAAGCTTCCAGAATCGTCGTCGAAACCCAGCTCCGGGTGGGGACCCACCAGTAGCACGCGCCCCTCCCCGTAATCGGCGGCCACGATGGCTGGACGGCCCGTGGCTTCGTAGACGGCCAGGACCTGTGCATCGCCGGGGTCGTCCGGTACCAGTTCGGGTCCATCCATGTAATACATCTCCGGCGGCTCCCCTACCCATCGGGATAGGTCTTCGCCCGCTATGACGGGTGTGGTGGTCCCCCAGGGCCCGAGGGCCGAAACCGGTCCCACCGCCCTGCCAAAAAAGAGGGCCAGGGGTTGCTCTCGAGCTACCCCGTTCCAAACCGTGACCGAGGAGGCGTAGTAGGCGCCGGCGCAGCTGCCGACGAAGATGCCGCCCTCCCGGACGAATTCCCTCACTTTTTCGGGGTCCGGGCCGTACGCCCGGTATTCCGCGCTAAATCCCCCGGGGAACCACATCAAGTCGAAATCCCAGGTTTCGTCCCCGGCTCCCTCCCCGCCGAAGCGCGTGGTTTCGAACCCGCGGTCCCCGAGGAAGTTCTCGACGGCGATGACGTTTTCGTCCCAGGACCCGCGACCGGCGTAGATTCCCGCGGAGTGAACGATCTCCTCGGGTTCGTCCAGTAGCACCACCAGGGGACGCATCGGTCCCGGTCTCGAGTTGGGTATGTAGGCCGGGATCTCCCGGGGAGAGTCCGCCATGGGAACGGACCTGGGGAGGCGATCACTCCGCGGGGAAAGGCCCCGATCCACCATCATCGCCGAGAAGGAGTACAGGGAGTCGGGCAGATCCACCGGCGTTAGCCTCAGCGTTCCGTCCTCCTCGGTCTCCGCCCACGCCAGGGTCCACGAAAGCCCGGGAACCGCCCCCCTCCCGGGCCCCGGATCCGAAGAGGGCGCGACGAAGAGGGATCGGTGACCCGGGACGAGCCCCGGGTCGTACCCGGAAAACACCTCCGCCCGGGGATGAAAGGGTGGGGGGGAGAACCCGCGGGGGGCGTCCGAAAGGCCCGGGATATCGCTTTCACCGTCGCCGCGAACGCCGATGCCCACGGGTCGCCACCTTTCCCGCGGCGATGCATCGGGCGCGGCGAGGGCCCGGCCGGACACGGCGATGGCCGACAGTACGAACAGGATGAGAATTATCGATGCCGCGATCCGCCTTTTCACGCGCTCTCCTCCCCGGGTGGAAATCCCATGGCGAGCAAAGCTTATCATTACTAGTTCCCGTGCTCCATCCTCCCCGGATAGGGGTGTCCTCGCACACCGGGGTTGGAGTCAAGGGCCATCGAGCCCATCGTCGTGGGATCCGCGGGGTCGGGCACCGGGGGGGTGCTACAATGTTTCTACAGTCGAAATGTTTTATCCCCGTCGGCTCCGCCCGGTGGGGATGGCGAAGGGGGAGATGTACGCGTGAAACTATCGACGGTCGCGTTTCTAACCCTGCTGATGTTGCTGGCGATGCCGAACCAGGCCCACGCCTACCTGGACCCGGGGACGGGCAGCCAGGTGTTCCAGATATTGATCGCCGTTTTCGTCGGCGCGGGATTCACCGCGAAGATCTATTGGAAGAAGATAAAGGACCTATTCCGACCCGGATCCGGGGAGTCCGATGAATAGGGAGCCGGCCTCCTTCCGGGATCCGGCCGGTTTCCTGTTCCGCCGAGCAGGGGTCCTCTACCGACAGGTCAACGGAGTTTACGAAGATGATTATCGCCGACTGATGGACTCGGGGCTTTACGACGACCTGGTCCACCGGGGACTCCTGGTGGAACACGAGGAGGTGGACCGGGAGCTGGCCGAGCCCCAAGATGGCGCCATGGTGATCAAACCCCGGGAGATCGATTTCATTTCCTATCCCCACGAATGGTGCTTCGATGCCCTAAAGGATGCAGCCCTCCTCACCCTCACCGCGCAAAAGCGCGCCCTGGAGTACGACATGATCCTCAAGGACGCCAGTGCATACAACATCGCCTTCGAGGGTACGCACCCCATCTTCATCGACACCCTCTCCTTCGAGACCTACACCGAGGGCGAGCCGTGGGTGGCCTACCGACAGTTTTGCGAGCATTTCTTGGCTCCCCTGGCGACCATGTCCCTGGGGTGCGCTGAGCTGGGGCGCCTGCTTCGATCGGGCGTCGACGGAGTGCCCTTGGAGGTGGCGAGCAGCGCCCTTCCATCCCGCAGCTGGCTCTCGCCCGGGATCGCCATCCACGTACACTTGCACGCCCGCGGCGGTCGCCGATGGAGCGCCCCCGGCGATGGCGGGCAGTCCGGTGGAGTGAGCCGCAGTGGGCTCATGGGACTGGTCGACAGCCTGGAGTCCGCGGTGACGAAACTCACCGGGCGCATCGAAGGGAACTGGAGCGACTACTACGACGGGGATTCCTACACCGAGTCGGGCTTCGAGCACAAAAAAGAGGTGGTCGCCGACTACCTGCGACGCCTGGATCCGGGTACCCTGTGGGACCTGGGTGGTAACGTGGGGGTCTTCAGCCGGATGGCCGAAGAAGCCGGCGCCCGGGTGGTTTCCATGGACGCCGACCCGGCCTGCGTCTCCCTGAATTACCGGGAGAACCGGCGCGTCGAAAGCGGGGTGTTGCCCCTGTGGGTGGACCTGGCCAACCCGAGTCCCGCCCTGGGTTGGTTGAACGTGGAGCGGCCGGCCCTCCTGGATCGGGGTCCCGCGGACGTCGCCATGGGACTGGCGCTGGTGCACCATCTCGCCATAGGGAACAACGTTCCCCTGGGGGGCGTGGCCGACCTGTTCGCCCGCTGCGGGCGGGATGCCATCGTGGAGTTCGTGCCCCGCGAAGACCACCAGGTGCAGGGGATGCTCGCCGGCCGGCGCGATGTCTTCGATCGCTATGAGGTCGAAGAATTCGAGGCGGCCTTCTCCCGCCACTTCTCCCTGGAGGAGCGGACCCGGATCCGGGATTCGGAGAGGCTCCTCTACTTGATGCGGAGGGTGGATGGGGTTGGATAGACCTCTGTCGGGGATACTGGCGGCACCCTACTTCGTTTTGTTTCTCTTCTCGGTGAACGCCCACCAGCTCCCCGGGCGATCCCTGCTGGCGCCCCTGCTACTCTTTTTCGCAGGGGGCGTCGCCGTTTACGCCCTGGCCGCCCTCGCCCTGGGCCGCGGCGAGAAGGCCTGCATCTTTTCCTTCGCCTTTTGGTTGCTATTCTTCGGGTACGGGCGGATCGTGGACCTGGTGGCCTCCTCGGGAATCGGTGGCGTCGGCTCGGCCTACCTCGTCTTAGCCCTGTTCGCCGTAGCCCTCTCTTTCGCCGCTCGGAGCCTCGCGTCCAGCCATCGAGATCTCCTCGGCGCCATGCGTTTTTTGAACGTGGTGATCTCGGTCCTCGTCATCATGGCCGGGGCCGGCATCGCCGGGCACTACTACGGTGCCCTCACCGACTTGTCGGACCACCGCGAGCTGGGGGTCGGGGGCGTCCTCGACCTGGATCCCGGGGAGGATCCCCCGGATATCTATTACCTGGTGTTGGACGGGTACCCGTCGTCGGACGTCCTCGAGGACGTTTACGGCTACGATAACGACTATTTCCTCGAGGGCCTGGAGGATCTAGGGTTCTACGTGGCGGAGGACGCCAGGAGCAATTACCCCCTCACCTTCCTGTCTTTGGCATCTGCCCTCAACTTCCGCTACCTCGACGAGTTGCGCCGGGTGCCGGGGGAGGACTCGGACGACCAGACCATACCCCGCCGACTCATCGAGCGAAGCGATTTGGCGAAGAGCCTTGCGGCGGTGGGCTACGAGATAGTGCACTTCAACTCGGGCTGGGGTGCCACCGAGAGGAGTCCGCTGGCGGATCGGAACCATCACTTCGGTCCCGCGGGCGACCAGTTCATCTCGGCGATCCTATCGGAAACGCCCCTGGCGGGCATCTCTGAGGCCGCCGCCCGGCACCGCATCCTGGAGACCCTCGATCGCCTGCCCACCGCGGCGGCCGAGGGTGAAGGGCCCTCCTTCGTTTTCGCCCACATCATGCCTCCGCACCCGCCTTATCTCCTGGACGCCGATGGCCGTCCCCTGCGCGGGGGTACCCTGGACATGGCCGGCGAGGTTTGGAGCGATCGCGAGGGATATCTCGAGCAGCTCCGCTTCGTGAACCGGCGGGTCCTCGGGGCCTTGGAGACAATGCTCGAGGAACCGGGGGATACCGACCCCATCGTGGTGCTCGCATCGGACCACGGTACGGCCTACGGGGCGGAGACTCAACCGGGTGGGTGGGGGGATCCCTCGCCGGGTCTAGTCCGCGAGCGGACCTCCATCCTGGCCGCGTATCGAGTTCCCCCGGCGGTCGAGGAGCATCTGTACCCCGCCATCACGCCCGTCAATTTCACCAGGATCTTGCTATCCGAGCAATACGAAGCCGACCTAGAGCCCCTGGAGGACAGGGTGTACTTCACCGACTACGAGAGTCCCTATCGTTGGCGGGACGCGGGGGAGCTCGAGGACTGACGCGGGGTAGATTTGCCCTTCGGATCCCGTCGGCCGATCGCCGACGAGCCGCGGGGATCTTCGCGGTGCGTGAAAGAGCGCGCGATACCGATGGTGACCCCCATGTCCCCTGATCCTCGATCAACCCCGGCGAGGGCCCCGGAATCGAATCTTACGGAATTGATACAGGCCGAGGAGTATTCGGGCAGCGTGGCGAATATGATATCCGTACGGGTATACGTATATTATTTCATGCTGATCAATTTCTAGGGGGTTGAAAATGAGGTTATCGAAGAAGATCCTGACTATCGCACTGGTATTGGCATTGAGCCTATCCACCGCAGCCGTCGCCTTCGCCGATGAAGCAACCGTCGCCGTCGAGAGGGCCGAAGTCCTCTACGAACTGGGATTGTTCCTGGGAGTGGATACCGAAGTCTTCACGCCGAACCTCGAGGGTGCCACCGATAGGGCCGCAGCCATGGTCATGATCGCCAGGGCCCTGGACTGGATGAATGCCGAAGATTGGGATGAGGACGCGGTCAGCGGATTTACCGACGTTCCCTCCTGGGCGGAGCCCGCCGTGGCCTACGCCGTGGAGAACGACATCACCGTGGGCATCGGTGAAGGGCTGTTCGGAAACGACATGGACGTCACCGAGAGACACCTTCAGACCTGGTTCGACCGCGCCCTGGGCAAGGGCGACACCTGGGTGGACAACGAGGACCTCGATAACGTCACCGCGCTGATCCGGGCCGATCTTGTCAACGGTACCTGGGACGCCCTCATGGAAGTCCCCGTCGGCGGCGAAGAGACCCTTATCGAGACCATCGTCGGTGACGACGCCGACATGATGTACACCGCCATGGTGGGCGGGATCATGGAGCCCCTCGACGTAGAGATCGATCCCGACGACTACGAGGTCACCGTCGACGAAACCGCCATGGGTTACTACCTGGGTGGAGACACCATGGAGGTCACCCTGCGCGGCCTGGAGCCCCTCACCGAGCAGAACGTCAGCGTCCTGATCCACCACAGCCTCGGCGGTTTCCCCTACTACCGGCCCATCTTCGAGGGATTCGAAGATGAGCAGGTAGTCACGGGCATCGTAGCTCCCGACGGCAGCTTCACCTTCTCGGGGGTCCTCAAAGAGGATATGCCCGAAGGCCGCATCGTTCTGATTCCCGCCGGATACGGATACAGCATCGATGAAACGCTGGGAATCACGTTCGGCGAAGACCACGAGGTAGTCTACGGCGATGGCGACGTCGGACCCGAGCCCCAGACCGTAACGCTCAACTACGGCGAAGTCCTGGCGCTGGAAGTCGGCGAGGAGTTCGACCTTACGACGGTCCTGTCGGTCCACGACCAGTACAACCAGGTGTTCCCCGGCGAGATGGAGGCCACCTGGTCCAGCAGCGACCCCGAGGTCGCTAGCGTCGACGAGGACACCGGCGTAGTCACCGCCGAGGCCGAGGGAGAAGCGATCATCACCTTCGACATCGCCGATGGCCCCGAGGGTACCGTGGAGGTCGAGGTAACCGCCGCCGAGTAGGTTCCAATTCATCGCCGAAGTACTAACGCAAGGGGCCCGGGGATGCCATCATCCCCG
>SLGS01000160.1 GCA_007136565.1 Clostridia bacterium
CATCGCGAATCCGGCCGCGGAGATCCCACCCACCGATGACCGAAAACTCGACGTCGCCGGCCTCGTGGGCGCGGACGGCTACATCTCCGTATCCTACGACCTCGGATTGAAGGAACCTTACGTGGGAACTTCCCGGTTGGTCAACGGCGAAGTCGCCACCGATATCGCCTACTACCTGACCACCTCAGAGCAGCTTTCGTCTTCGGTGGGAATCGGTGTGCTGGTGGGAGCGCGGGGACAGGTACAGGGTGCCGGGGGATTCCTCCTCCAGGCCCTTCCCAACCCCTCCGCGGATGAAGAGGTCGTCCGCGCCCGGGAGCGAGCGATAGACTTGATGGTGCGCCGTTCAGGAGAAGTCGATTCGGTGAGCCATCTCGTGGGAGAGGGCGCCGACGCCCAGGACCTGGCCTCCCGATTGCTCGAGGACCTTCCCTTCCGGGAAATCGGCGCGGATTCTTTGCGCTTTCGCTGCACCTGCGACCGGGAGAGGGTCACCGGCATTCTCGCTTCCATGGAAGACGAGGAACTGGGAAAGATCTTCGAAGACCGCGAGAACGCCGAGGTAACCTGCGAGTTCTGTCGCAGGAGGTACTCGGTCAAAAGAGAAGAGATCGATGCCGTGCGCGGGAACACCGCACCCGATGGGGGGAACGATACCCTTGGCCGATGAAAAGGACCCCGAAAACGACAATACTTTCCGCATTACCCTTCTCGCCACCGGGGGCACCATCGCCTTTAGGGCCGGTCGGATGCGCCTGGAGGCCAGCGATCTCATCGACACGGTACTCGACGATATCGCCCCGGACGGCATAACCCTCGTCGGGAAGGATCTGAAGGGAGTTCCGTCCACGTCCTTAACTCCCTCGGACATCCTCGATATCGTCGGCGAGGCGGAAGCGGCACTGGAAGACTCCGACGCGGTGATCATCACCCACGGTACGGACACGATGGAGGAAACCGGGTATCTCCTGGGCCTCCACTGGAATCGAGAAGAGCCCATAGTCCTCACCGGTGCCATGAGGCCGGCTACGTCCCCCGGGTCCGATGGCCCGCGAAACCTACTGGCATCGTGCCTCGTGGCGGCGAATTCCCAAACCATCGGCAAAGGTCCGCTGGCCGTCATGCACGACAAGATATTCGCCGCGGACGACATCACGAAAATCCACACCTGGGATACGGACACCTTCGTCGCCAACTCGGGTCCCATGGGATGGGTGGATCCCTGGAACCGGGTCACCTACGTCCACGACTCGACCGTCGAGAGGACCACCCTTCCCCGTCCCGGTGGCTATTCGGAACCGGTCGCGGTGGTGACCGTCGGCCTCGGTAGCGACGGGTCCGAGATCGATGCCCTCTTCGCGGGCGGCTACAGGGGCGTGGTCTTGGCCACCGCCGGGCGCGGCGGAATACCCCGGTCGATGCGGGAATCCCTGCGATCGGCCATGGCCGGGGGTATGGTCGTGGCGGCCAGCTCGCGCTGCCCCCTGGGCGGCGTGCACCGCTCCTCGGGCGACGACGGGATACTGTGGACCGGGATGCTGAATCCGCACAAGGCGAGGCTCTTGCTCATGACGGGCATGGCCCTCCACGGGACGGACCGAGCGGCCCTGGCGAAGATTTTCCGATAAAGACGCGAAGGGTGGGCAACTCCTTGTCATCTCTTCGAATTCTAGTAATCGAGGATGACCCCAACATTACCAAGATCCTTTCCCTGTACCTCGAGAGGGAGGGGTTCTCGGTGATGACCACCGACAACGGTGAGGAGGGCCTTCGCCTATTGGAAGAGGACGAACCAGATCTCGTGATCCTGGATATAATGCTTCCCGGCATCGACGGCTGGGAGGTTTGCCGACGCATTCGCAAGGAACACGCCATCCCGGTGATCATGTTGACCGCCCTGGACTCGACCCACGACAAGGTAACGGGCTTGGAGCTCGGGGGCGACGACTACATAACGAAACCCTTCGACCCACAGGAGATGATAGCACGGGTCCGCGCAGTCGTTCGCAGGAGCGCGGACAGCATTCGTGGCCCCAGGTTGTCCTTTTCGGATTTCGCCGTCGACCGGGACCAAAGGCGGGTGACCCGCGACGGCGAGGACGTACACCTGACGGCCAAGGAATTCGACCTGCTTTGGCTCCTCTCCAACCATCCCGGCCAGGTGTTCACCCGGGATCAGCTCCTGGATCGCATCTGGGGTTACGAGTTCTACGGAAACATCCGCACGGTCGACGTGCACATCAGGCATCTTCGCGAGAAGTTGGAACCCGATCCCGATCATCCCAGGTATATCCTCACCGTGTGGGGAGTGGGCTACAAGTTCGAGGGGAGACCTTCGACATGAGGAGCATCCGAAGCCAACTTACCCTATCCCACATCGGCATGGCCGCCCTGGTCATAGCCCTGATGTTCTTACTCTCGGGGGGCATGCTGAGATCGTACCTCCTGGATGAAGCCCGGGATTCCCTGGTATCACGGGGTGAAAACATGGGCCGACTGATGTCCATGGAGATGGTGGCCCGCGGGCCGCGGATGAGACACGACGACAATTTCCAGGCGTGGATGCACATCACCGGAGCGGCGGCCGACGTGGATTTCATAGTCCTCTCCGCCTCGGGAGAACCCCTCGCCTATTCCCTCCGCCCCGAGATCCTCGAAGACCCCGTGGCTTTGGGCGACGCGACCCCGGCGCTGAGGGCCCTGGAAACCGGGGAAAGCCAAAGTGTCGATTGGACCGGCCGCGACGGAGATCCCATGGTCGCCGTCTTCGTGCCGGTCGTCTCGCGCGTGGACGGAAATATCCTGGGAGTGGTCGCCCTCTTCCAACCCGTGAGGGCCGTGACCGAAGCCGCCGACGAGCTGCGCAACGTGGTCCTGCAAACCTCGGCCCTGGCGCTACTTTTGGCCGTGCTCGCCGGCCTATTCCTCGCCCGCCGGATCTCCAGGCCGGCCGAGGAACTCAGCGACCTGGCCCGAGCCCTGGGCCGGGGTGACCTGGAGGCGAGATCCCACGGCGACTACGCCGGTGAATTCGCCCAGCTGGCCCAACAGATGGACGAAATGGCCGAGCAGCTGGGGGAACTGCTCAGAAGTCGCACGCTGTTCGCCGCCCTGATATCGCACGAAATCCGAACGCCGATAACCACCGTTCGAGGCTTTACCCAGGCCATCCTCGACGGGGTCATCGATCCGGCGGATCAGGGACCATACCTGAAGTCGGTGCTGGACGAAACCAGGCGGATAGAGCGCCTACTGGGGGATTTGCTGCAACTGGAGAGACTGGAATCCGGCCAACTACCCCTCGAGCCCGACTGGCTCCCGGTATCCAGGTTGTTGGAGGATGCTTCTTCGAGGATCCTGCCGGCGGTACTGGAGAAGAATCTCGAGATCGATACCCGGGAACCCTCGGCAGAAGTCGAGGTATGGGCCGACGAAGAGCGGATCGCCCAGGTGCTCGGCAACCTGTTGGACAACGCGGTGCGACACTCCCCCGAATCCGGCGAGATTCGGATAAGCGCGGAGGTGTCCGGGCGGGCTATCGGGTTCTCGGTGGAGGACGAAGGGATCGGCTTTTCCGCGGAGGATCTCGAGCGCGTCTTCGACCGCTTCTACCGGGCGAGCAATGCCGGGGGCGGGGTGGGCCTGGGCCTGGCCATATCCCGGGAAATCGTGGAGCGCCACGGCGGGTACATCGAGGCGGGCGAGTCTTCCCTGGGCGGGGCCCGGGTAACCTTCACCCTCCCGAGGATCAGGACCGGTCCGTCGCGACCCATCGGATGATCCCATCCTCTGGGCCGACCGGCTCGGCCGCGCCCTCGCGCCGCAGGCTCCCGAGGAGCGAGTGGATGGAGTCCTCGGCGATCTCCCGTTGCTCGTCGAGGACCCTGACGTTGTCCCCGTAAATCATCTCCGCCAACTCGGCGACGCTTTGGGGTTCGTAGGTGATCTCTTCCAACACGGCGGACTCCACCTCGAGGGCCCTGCGGAGGGTATTATTTAGGAAGCGCCTGCACCGGGATCGTCCCTCGGTGGGCGCCGAATGTCCCCACCCGATGAACTCGGTATCCAGGATGAGCAGTCTCTCCATACTCTTAACCCAGCTGCGAAAGTCACCCAGGGGACTGCACCTCCCGGGGCCGAACCAAAGCGGAGTATCTCCCGCCAGGATGGCTCCGAATCTCGGTAGGTAAGCGGACACGCTGCCCGGAGAGTGTCCCGGGGTGTGTAGTATCTCCACCTCGACGCTCCCCACTTCCAAGATGTCGCCATCCTGTAGCGTCTCATCGACCCTCACTGGGTAGAAACGATCGCGCAACGCCCGGTCGACGTGGTCGGAATATACTCGCTCCGATCTATTCATCTCGCCAAAGGAATCCCTGAGGGTGGTTCCGTACCGATCCATCATGTAGTCTTCGTCGAATACCCTGAGGGGCTGTTCTATCAGGGCGCGGTCTCCCTCGTGGCAGTAAACCGGGACACCCATCTCGTCTTTGAACCAACCGGCGTTGGCGACGTGATCGTAATGATCGTGGGTCAATAGCACCCACTCGGGGAAAACCCTGAGCCGGTGCAAAGCCTGCGTGACCTTGCGGAAGGCCTCTATGCCCATCCCCGTGTCGATGATACCACAGCGACGGCCGTCCACCAGGACGTAGATGGTCGAACGCATCTCCGAGGTGACGTCCTCACCCTCCACCTCCGAGGATCTACCCGCTCCCGGCAACGTCCCGGGCAGGTAGAAACCGAGATCGTTGGGGAGTTTCCTGATTGCCATGGTATACCTCCCAGTTTGGTCGCCGCGCCCACGGGGTCGTCATACACCTCATGCGGGATTATACCCGAGCGAGCACCGGTCCCGCCACATCAAAACCCTTGACGCCCCCGGCGGGGTGACCTATTCTGAAATCGCGTCGCCGTGAGAACGCGTTAGGACGTGATCCGGTTGAATAGAGAAGATATACGCACCCTTTGGGGCACGATCCTGCTACTGGCCGGAGTATTCTTGCCTTGGCACGCTTTCTCCTACGGATATCCCCTACCGAGCATTGCCCCGGACATAGCCCATGGAACGATCAACGGTTGGAACCTGGCGGGTGGCAAGGGCATCATCCTGATGGCCGGCACCATCGCCCTCCTGACGCTATTCCCGCATCGACCCCAGCTGGCTACGCGCATCCTGACCGCCCGCCTGTTCGCCGCCCACGCCGCGGGGACCCTCCTGCTGATCTCCGGAATAGTACCCGTCATGTTCAGATGGAACGTGGACCCCCACATCGGCCTGGCATTCACCTTCTTGGGGTACCTGGTGATCTTCGCGACAGCCCGCCGCGCCCTGAGGCTGCACTCGGGGGGGACGCCGCATTGACCGCTAGGCCCCTCTCCTGGACAGTGCGAATGGCCCTGGTTTACGTGATACTACTGACACTGCTCGCCACCTACGGCCTCAATTCTTACGGTCACCTGGCGGAGGCGACGGTACCCGGGGACCCCATGGACGAGGGGCACGCCCTGTACGAGGATTTCCGTTCCTACGGTCGCTTCCTGATGATAACTTCGCTGATGCTGGGTGCTTTCTTGGGACTCTTCGCAGCCCACGCGGGACTGAGACGCCAGAGGACGAGCGTGGGGCTCGCGGTACTGGCCCTCGGTGTCCTGGTCACCGTGATACCCTACTCCCTGCTCCCTTACTTCTACTATCCCGGCGATAGTCTGCCGGCCTGGAGAATGTGGTTGAACACCGGCTTCTATGGTTACGGGATCGCCTGGTTCGCCGGTACCCTGGCGGGTCAAGTGAACCGATCCCGCGGCCGCTAGACGGCACCCACCGGACAGGCCTCCTGGCAGCGTCTGCACATGATCCGTATGCCCGGTCTCAATTCGGGACACTCCCGCTCCAAGAGATCCGGATAGGGTGCCTCACCGGTGACCATGTGATCTATGAGACAATCCTTTGCGTTGATCCGATACGGCTCGATGGCCCCGGTGGGGCAGGCATCGATGCAGGCTGTACAATCCCCGCAGGGATCTCCTTCGGCCGGACGATCGTAATCGAGCACGGCATCGGTTAAGAAGGCCGCCAGGCGCATCCTGGGTCCGTACTCCGGGTGTATTATCAGCGAACTCTTGCCCCAGGGTCCGAATCCCGCGAGCCTCCCCAGTATCTTTCGAGAGATGTTCTTCGGGTGCCCGTAGACGCGATATCCCATCCTGCCCATTTCGTCGGCCAACCTCATGGTCGCCATCTCCATCGGGTAGTACCCGGAATAGGTCCAGCCCTCGTTGAGAGTGATGGCCGTATCCCAGGCCTCCCCGGGAGCGCTAACCCCGGTGACCACGAAGGAGGCCGCCGCCTCCAGGTAATCCCCGGGTGACCCCATGACGGTCCAATCCATCCAGTCGATCCGGGTACCGGCGTACTCCTCCATGTCGGACGCGGGAACCGCACCGAACAGGTCCAGTCCCAGTTCCTCGGATCGCTTCTTCAGCCTTCGCGTCAGATCGTGCATTTGATACACCTCCACAGGAGTATTTCCCGGGGGACCCCCGAAAGCCTTCAGGTTTGCTTCCCGCGGTGCAGAGGCAAACTATTGATATGTAGCGAGGGGAGGGATGTTCGTGGAGCCGATAATCCCGGCCTGGGCCATCCTGGGGGCCGTGCTCGTGCTCGTAGCCTCCGGCCGGGTCCGCCCCGACCTGGCGGCGCTGTCGGGAGTCGCCGTGCTGGGTGTCCTGCGGGTGGCCCCCGCGGAGATCCTGTTTTCTGGTTTTTCCCACCCCGCGGTGATCACCGTCGCCGCCGTCCTCATCGTATCCGCGGGCATAACCGCATCCGGGTCCCTGAGGGGTATCGGCCTCGCCCTGGCACATCGGTTGCCCTCGGTGAAAGGGCAAATCCTGGGATTGGCCGCCATAACCTCGGGGCTTTCGGCTTTTATGAACAACGTGGGAGCGCTGGGGGTTACCTTGCCTGCGGCGGAGCGCATGGCAAAGCGAGCCGGCGTCGATCCCGCTTCGTTTGGAATGCCCATGGCCCAGGCCGGGATCCTGGGCGGTACCATGACCCTGGTGGGGAGTGCTCCCAACCTCATCATCTCCTCCTACAGGCTGGATTTGGTCGGTGAGGGTTTCGGGATGTTCTCTTTCTTGCCCCATGGATTGGCCGCCCTGGTAGCCGCCGCCATCGTGTGGAACCTCGGCGCCCCTTCCGCCATACCATCGGAAAATACCGAGGAGGATGAATCACCTCCCCCGACCGCGGACTCGAAGACGAAGTTCAAGGTGATGGCGATAATGATCGCCGCTGTCCTGGGCGCAGCCGTGGGATGGTTGGAACCTCCCGTCGCCTTCACGGCGGCGGCGCTACTCATGATAGTATCCGGCATTTTACCCGCCGCCGAGGCCTATCGAAGGATGAACCTGTCGGTGGTGGTCTTCTTGGCCGGGATGATCAGCATGGGAGCGGTCTTGGACCACGTCGGAGCGCTCGAGATCGTGGGCGAGATCCTGATCCCCCTCCTGTCCGATCTGTCGGATCCGGTACTGGTGATCGCCTTCTTCTTGGCGAGCTCCGCCCTCTCCAACGCCATCAATAATTCCGCGGCGGCCGTGATCATGGGGTCTTTGGTCGTTTCCGTGAGCAGATCGCCGGAGATCACCCTGGCGACGGATGCATTATTGATGTCGGTGGCGGCGGGAGCCTGCATCGCCTTGATACTACCCACTCACCAGGCCACGGTGCTGGCAATGGCCAGGACGCCTTTCCCCCCGCCGCGCTTTGCGCTATCGGGTTTGCTATTGACGGCCGTCTCCGCCGTGGCCGCCGGGGCCGTCATATGGTGGCTCTGGGGATGAGGGGTCTCGAAGTGAAGTGCGCCCGAACGGATTCAAAGTGGGCGCGACGGAAAGGATGAGCCGATGAACGGCCTGTACGAAAGCATATTCGTGAATCCCTGGCCATGGTGGGTCGGGGGTCTGATAATCGGGATACTGGTGCCTCTGCTATATTACAGCGAAAACACCGCCCTGGGCGTATCCACCGGGTACGGCAGCGTGATCAAACTGTTGCGCCCCCGGAGCCGACTGAAGTGGCTCAATTCGAAGAGCTTCGAAGAGGGCCCGGGATGGCGAATATTCTTCCTCGGAGGAATGATCCTGGGTGCATTCATCTCGGCCCGCCTCGGGGGACGCCCATTGCTCACGGGAGAAATGGGGATATTTACCGCGACGGTCAGCTGGTCTCCTTTGGCAACCGCCCTCTTCTTCGCGGTTGGGGGCTTCTTCTTGGGCCTCGGCGCGAGGATAGCTGGCGGTTGTACCTCGGGTCATAGCATCCACGGCCTGGCCAATCTCCAGATCTCCAGTGTCGTGGCCACCATCGGCTTCTTGGCGGCCGGCACCTTCACGACTTACCTCGTCCGCGTATTCATCTTGGGAGGTGGCGGCTGATGGGCAGAAACACGACGTTTCTCATTCTCGGGACGGTTTTCGGCTTCACCTTGAGTAGGGTCGGAGCCTCCGAGTACGACCTCATCTACGGCATGTTCACGGGGACCGACTTGACCCTGGCCTGGGTAATGATCACCGCCATCATCATCGGGCATTTCGGGATGCGCCTTCTGAATCTCGCCGGAGGAAAGACCCGCCGCGGGGAGAAGGTATCGGTCAAGGCCAAGCCCCTGAAATCGATAACCATCGTCGGCGGATTGATCATGGGCGTCGGCTGGGGACTATCCGGAGCCTGCCCGGGAACCGTCCTGGCCCAGTTGGGCGAGGGCAAGTTCATAGCCCTGGGTACCATCGCCGGCCTGGTCCTCGGTACGTACACCTACGCCCTCCTCGTCGAACGAGGCTCGGATTCGCCGGGGTAGACCCGGAGAGGAATGATGATCATTGAATCCCTTCGCAGGACGAATCGAACGATTCCGCCGCGCCCTCGACGAGCGCGGCTGGATCGGTGCACTGCTGACCCCCGGGGGAGACGCCGAGTACCTAACCGGTATCAGGCGGTCACGTCCGAACGCGACGGAGAGCCACATGCACGGCGATTGGCTCGCCGGCGTCCTCGTGACCGGGGATAGTTGCATCATCATCGCCCCGCACCTGGCGAAGAGCCGGCTGGAAGAAATGATGGGCGACAAACCCTGGATAAACGAATTGATGCATATCCCCGAGGGCGCGGACCTGGAGCATCTGACCAGGCACATCGTCGACCACAGGCTCGGGGGTCCCGGCACGCTGGCCGTCCCGCGAAAGGGCATGGCTCAAACCATCCTGGAGCTCTCCACCCTTTACCCGGAAATGGAATTCGCTAACACCGGCACCATCCTCGAGCCCATGCGCGCCGTAAAGGATGCGGGAGAAATCGAGGCCATGCGCAAAGCGGCCGCTGTGGCCGATCGGGCCTTTGCGGAGGTCGTTACGCGACTGGTCCCGGGGATGACCGAAGTCGATATCAAGATGGAGGTAGAACGGCAATTATTCCTGGGCGGGGCCGAGGGGACGTCCTTCGTGACGGGGATCATGATACGGGGCCAGGGCTGTGACGGCCCCCTGGAGGGTGTCAGCCGCGGCGCAGATCATCGCCTGGAACCCGGGCGGGTACTGGCCTTCGACTTCGGCGCCGTGGTCGACGGTTACGCCAGCGATTTCGGCAGGACGGTCTTCATAGGGGATCCCGATCCGGAGCTGCAGAGAATACACGAACTCATCATCGCGGCCCAGGCCGAGGGAATGCGCGCCCTCGTACCCGGAACGCCCGCCGAAGATGTCGATGCCCGCGCCCGCGCAGTCATCGAGGAAGCGGGTTATGGGGAGGCCTTCTTCCACCGCCTGGGTCACGGCATCGGGATCGACGTGCACGAATGGCCGTTCCTATCCCCGGGATCCACGGCCACCGTCCGAGAGAACATGTGTTTTACCGTGGAACCGAGCATCCTAATCCCCGGTCGATGCTTCGTCCGCGTCGAGGACGTGGTCCTCGTCACCGGCGAGGGTGGGGTGAGCCTGAACTCCACCGATCGAGAACCCGTGGTGATCTGAAGTTTTCGGGGTGGGTGCTCGACTCCGATTTCCCACCCCGACATCCCCCGTCCCCGGGGCAACCTTCCCCGGAGTTAAACTATTCTTAACGATTCGCCTTTCTCCAGAGCCTATAATGGAATCGTATCTAGTACCATCCGTTCGGAGCTTCGGTTCCCGAAGGGGGAATTGGCATTGTACATGATAGAAGTTAACAACGTATCGAAGAACTACGGTGACAAGGTGGCCGTCAAAGACCTCAGCTTCCGCGCCAACAAGGGCGAGATTCTGGGTTTCCTCGGACCCAACGGTGCGGGTAAGACGACCACCATGCGCATGATCACCGGCTTCACCCCGCCCGCCTCGGGCAACATCACGGTAGATGGGATCGACGTGGTGGAAGACCCCATGGAAATCGCCCGGAAGATCGGCTACCTCCCCGAGGACGCACCCCTCTACCCGGAAATGACGGTGGCGGACTTCCTGGACTTCATGGGTGAGATGAAAGAGGTCCCCGCCAGGGAGCGACGCAAGGAAGTGGATCGCGTGGTGGCCCAGCTGGAGCTAGGCCCAGTATACCGCCGGCTGGTCGGCAACTGCTCCCTGGGATATCGGCACAGGATCGGGCTGGCCCAGGCCCTCCTGGGAGATCCCGAGATCCTGATCCTGGACGAGCCCACATCCGGACTCGATCCGCGGCAGCGGTTGGAAATCCGGGACCTCATCCGAGGACTCGCCGGGAGGCGCACCGTCATTCTCAGCTCCCACGTATTGCCGGAGGTGCAACAAACCTGCGAGCGAGTGGTGATCATCAACGAGGGCAAGCTGGTAGCCGAGGATACCCCCAGTGGCCTGGCCGCTCGCCTGGAGGGCCAAAGCAGCCTTAAGATTCGAACCAGGGCCCCCGAGGATAGGGCCACATCCATTCTCTCGGGGATTGCGGGGATAATCCGAGTGACGTCCGATCCCACCGGCGGCAGCCGGGAGGCTCCGGCCTTCGTCGTGGAGATGGAAGCCGAGACGGATGTGCGAGAAGACATCTTCTTCCGGTTCGCCGGCGAAGGTATCCCCATCCTGGAGATGACCCCCACCGGCTTCTCCCTGGAGGACATCTTCCTCAAGCTCACCACCGAGGATCCCGGGCGTAGTGAAGAGCGACGAGAGGAGGCGACCGAATCTTGAGAAAGGTTTGGGGTATCACGAAGAGAGAACTCATGACTTATATCTATACTCCCATGGCCTACGCCCTCGTGGCGGGATTCTTGATGATCACCGGGTACTTCTTCTCGATGTCCATGCTGGGATCCCGGGCGGCCTCGGTGCAATCCATGCTCGGCAATGCCGGCTTGATCATGGTCTTCGTCGTCCCCATACTCACCATGCGGCTCATGGCCGACGAGGACAAGGGGGGGACCTCGGAGATACTCTTCACCACCCCGGTATCGATGGGCCAGGTGGTCCTCGGCAAGTTCCTCGGAGCCCTGGCCCTGGTCACTGGACTGCTCGCGATCATGCTCGTGTTCCCGCTGGTCGTGGATCAATTCGGCAACCCCGATTGGGGCATCGTCGCCTCGGGATACTTCGGGTTCTGGTTGATGATGACCAGTTTCCTGGCCGCCGGGGTTTTTACCTCGAGCCTGACCGACAGCCAGCTGGTGGCCGGAGTGGCCGGAGTCGCCCTCCTGCTGCTTCTTTGGGTAATCGACTGGGCCGCCGGCTCCCTCGGTCCCCCGGTGGGCCCGATACTGGCGGAGCTTTCGATCACCAACCACTTCGTCGACTTCAACCGAGGGGTCATTGATACCAAAAATATGGTCTTTTACCTATCCTTGACCTTCGGCTTCCTGTTCTTGGCGACCCGGGTCCTGGAAAGCCGCCGCTGGCGGTGAGGAAGGAGGGGTGAAACCGTGAAAAGAAATGAATCGAGGAAATTCGACCCCAGATCCCTGCTCGGGATCCTGGCCCTGGTCGCACTGATGGCCACGGCCCTGGCCTTCTTGGTTTACGAAGGTCGCGGCTCCGGCGTGCGCATCGCGGGAACGGCGGCGGTCGTATTGGTGATCGCCTACCTGGCCAGCGGAGGATTGGGACAGCTGGACTTCTTCCGCTCTCGCAGGTTCTTCCGCGGATCGGCGAGCACCGTGTACACGATCACCGTCATAGCGATCCTGGTCGTAATCAACGCCCTGGCATCACAGACCAATATCCGTTGGGATCTCACACAGGAGGGCATGTTCACCCTCTCCGACCAAACGGTGGCCATCCTGCGGGAGCTGGAGGAGGACGTTCACATCACCGCGTTCTTCCCCGAGGGATCCGCCATCAGCGAAGAAGTGGATACTCTGCTAACCGAGTACCAATACTACTCCCCGCATATCCACGTGAGATTCGTGGATCCCGAGCGCGAACCGGCGGTTGCGCGCCAGTACGAGGTGACCCGCATCTACACGACCATCGTGGAGAGCGGGGGGCAGAAGCGGGCCATCAACGCCCAAAACCTCTACGACCTCTCCGGGTATACCGGGAACGATCCCTCGGAAATCCACTTCCGAGGCGAGCAGACCTTCACCCGGACCATAATGCAGCTTACCCAGAACATCGAGGCCAACATCTACTTCATCACCGGACACGGGGAGGCCGATCTTTACGGCGAGTACTCCTCCCTCAGGGCCTACGCCACGGGCGAGGGTTACACCCTCAGGCAGTGGAATCCGGGGCGCGACGGAGATATCCCCGACGAGGCCGACATCGTGGTCCTGGCGGGTCCAACCCGGGACCTTCATCCCAGGGAGGCGGAAAACATTCGCGACTTCGTGGACCGGGGTGGCAGGTTGTTGATTCTGGCGGGCGCGGCCCCGGGAGACGAGGGACGCTTCCCCAACTTCGATTCCCTCGCGGAGCATCTGGGCGTGGCCATGCGATCCGATGCCGTCGCAGACCCGGCCAGGGCGTATTACATGGATGCCTTCAGCCCCGTGCCGAGGATGGATTACCACCCGGTAACGTCTAACCTCATCGATAGCGAGCTCCTGGTCGTCCTTCCTCTCACCCGGAGCATGTATGCCCTGGATGATTACTCCGGGGAGTACGAGGCGAATCGCCTACTATTCTCGTCACCGGAGGCCTGGAGCGAGACCAACATGGCTTCGCCCAGCCCATCGGAGGCGGAGGCCAGTGGAGTTTTGCCGTTGGGTTTTGCGGTGTCGAGGCCCGATGGCGAAGCGGACGAAGAGGCCGCCGAGGGCGAAAGCGGAGAACCCGTCGCCATCATCCTCGGTAGCTCGGCGTTCTTGGAAAACGACCTGTTCGGGTTCCAGGGTAACTCGGACCTCTTCATGAGTTCTCTTCAGTGGCTCATGGATAGACCGGAACTCATCGCCATAGGACCCAAGCGGCCGGTGCCCCGCCAGGTCTTTCTTTCGCCCGACCAGGGACGCCTGGTATTCTACGGTGGCACCCTCGCCCTGCCCTTCGTCGTATTGCTCGTCGGTGGAGTCGTCTGGTTTAGGAGGAGGAACCTCTGATGTCCAATTGGCGCGGTCCCCTGGTGGCAGTCATCGTCTTGGCCCTGCTCGTCGGCTTCTACCTCCTTTGGGAGCCAGCCGACCAGGCGGAAGCACCCGACGTAGAGGAAGACATCTTCGTTACGTCGCTGGATTGGGAGGGATTGCGCGCGGTCTCGGTGCGGTGGGGCGATGAACCCGAGCTGCGGATCGAGCTCGGGGAAGACGGCGTGTATCGGCTGACCTCCCCCGCATCCCGACCCGCCGACCAGGACCGGGCGCGCTTGCTTTTCAAGACTGCAGCCGAGCTTCGAGCCAACCGCATCATCGCGGGCGAGGAAGAGGCCGACCCCACGGATTACGGCCTGGACTCCCCCGATCGGCATATAGTCATGGAAACCGTCGACGGCGAAGAGATCGTCGTCGAAGTCGGGGATGCCAGTCCCATAGTGCTGGACGAGTACACGTCCCGATACGCCAGGGTCGACGGAGCCGGGGACATCTACCTGGTGGCGGGCATCCGGCTGGATTTCTTCACCGCTCCCTTCGAACGCTGGAGAGATGCCGCGATAATCCACATCGATGACGTGGTCCGGGCCACGGTGGTCGCCTCCCGCGGAACATGGACGGCGGAAAAGGTGGGAGGTATATTCGAATGGGAGCTGGTGGAGCCCTATTCGGTCCCCGCACCCATTTCCACCATGGAACAATTCGTCCGGGAAATACGCAACCTGAGGGCCAGGGAGTTCGTCGACGATGAACCATCCCGCGAGCAGTTGGAGGAGTGGGACCTGGTCGACGGAGTGAATCGGGTGACCCTGGCCAACGCCCGTGGCGACGAAGTGACCCTGATCATCGGGCGCTTCGTGGACAGCCAGGGATCGGAGTCCTACGTCCGTCGAGAAGACGAAGACAGCGTCTATATAAGCAGCACTCGCTTCTACTCCGCCCCCGGCTTCACCGATGTCACCGAGTGGGTGGAACCTTCTCCCCTATCCGTCATCGGCCGCGAGGACATCCTGGCCGTAGAAGTGGAAAGACCCGGCGCAACGGTGCGACTGGTGCGCGGGGAAGACTCCTGGATCCTCGAGGGCATCGACGGGGCCGAGCATTCCCACGAGCGCGCGACGGTGAACATGCTCATCGACCGGCTCCGGAGGATCTCGACGCGGGACGTGATCTGGCCCGACGAAGAGGGTGCCCATGACGCGATGGAGGACGTCGCGGGGAGGATAACCATCTCCTACGAACACCCCGACGGAGAGCGCGAGATCTCCCTGGAGGTGGCTAATCCTTCCCCGGGATCCGACAGGGTGCACGCCAGGGTAGAAGGATACGCGGTGGTATACGTCTTCCCCGAGGAGTTGGCGGGGTACCTGGACCTGTCGGAAACCCTCGAATCACTGGCCGAGTGACCCCGGGGGACTACTCCCCCGGGTACTCCGCGGGGCGGGATATGGTATCGAAAACGGGCCAGCGTGTTATCATGGAAGGAACATGACACATCGGGAGGGCAAATATTGCCGGCCAATCTTAGTGCCGACTACATGAATGCAGAAGAACGCTGGCGCCGGGCGACCGATCCCGGGGAGAAACTCGCAGCGCTCCAGGATATGCTCCGCGCCATACCCAAGCACAAGGGTACGGAAAAGATGCAGGGCGATATCAAGCGCCGTATCGCCAAGGTGCGCGATCAAATGGAGAACAAGAAGGGATCCGGCGGCAAACGCAGACCGGCCTGGGTGATAGATCGACAGGGCGCGGGGCAAGTGCTGATCGCCGGCCCGCCCAACAGCGGCAAGTCGTCGCTGGTGGCGTCCCTCACCAACGCCGAACCCGAGATCGCCGACTACCCCTTCTCCACGACCCTCCCCACCCCGGCCATGATGCGTTCCGACGGAGGGGTGCAGGTACAGCTCGTGGATCTTCCGCCGCTACACGTGGAAATGTCACCCCCCTGGCTCGCGGAACTTTTCAGGATCACGGACGCGGTCGCCTTGGTCCTAGACCTCTCCGACGACGACATCCTCGTCCACACCGAGGCGGCCATGGCTTACCTCGAGGACAAGAACCTCGTCCCGACATACCCCAAGGTGCCCGAGGGCAGCGGTGAGCTGTCCGGCAGCGACCTGCCGCGCGAGGGAACCCCCTACCCCACGCTGGTGGTGGGTTCCAAGGTCGACGATGACGAAGCGGAACTCCGGCTGGAACTACTTAGGGAGATGTGGGAGGAATCCGGGTACCCGAGACTACCCCTGATCCTCGTTTCGACCATGGATGAGGATAGCCTGGATGATCTCAGGAGCGCCCTGTGGATAATCCTGGATCGCATACGCGTTTACACCCGTCCCCCCGGTCGAGATCCCGAGCTTTCGGCCCCCTTCGTTCTACCCAGGGGATCCACGGTCCTGGACTTGGCCTACGATATCCACAAGGACGTGGGAGCCGGTTTCAAGTACGCCCGCGCCTGGGGCGAAGACACCTTCGATGCCCAGATGGTGGGGAAGGATTACGTCCTCACCGACGGCGACATCCTGGAGATCCACGCCGACTCTCAATGACAAATGGAGATGGAGAGGTGATGTAAATGCCCGCCACCCCCTTCGTTTTGACGCCCGCAGAATCCAAGCGATTGATCGCGCGCGCAGTGGTGCAACTCCCATCCGTCAAGAAGGCCCTGTCCGATGGCATCGTCATGGCATCCACCGGCAGCACCAACACCTACGTCCTCGAGGAACTCCTCGGCGAAAAGATACCGCAGCACAGTTATCTTTCGGGCATCACGCTTCCCGCGAAGGATGCGCCGAACATACCCGCGGATCGGCGCAACGATCTCGTCCTCGTCAAGGGTCGCCCCGACGACTCCCTGGACCGCTTCAGCGCCCTCGAGCGGATGGAACCCGGGGATGTCTTCATCAAGGGGGCCAACGCCCTCAACTACGACACCCAGACGGCCGGAATCCTAATCGGCGGACACGGCGGTGGAGGTACCATCGGGGCCGCCATGGGACACGTGGTGGGCAGGCGCCTAAACCTGGTCATGCCCGTGGGGTTGGAAAAGTGCATCGCCGATGACATCGTGGAGGTCGCCGAGCGCATGAATACCCCCGACGAATACGATCCGGATCCGCCGAGGATGATGCCCGTCGTCGGTGCCGACATAGTCACGGAGATAGAGGCGCTGAGGGTCCTGGCGGGGGTCGAAGTCTACCACGTCGCCTCCGGCGGAATAGCGGGTGCCGAGGGAGCCGTTTGGCTCCTCGCGGAGGGTTCTTCCGACGAAGTGGCGGCGGCCAAGCGAATCGTAGAAGATCTCAGGGGAGAACCACCGTTTCTGGCGGGATCGAGGTCGTAGATGAGGTTATCCATCCTCGGGAGATACTCCCCCTTCCCCCGGGCCGGTAGTGCCTGCCCCGGGTACCTGCTGCGCTCGGGGGAAGAGAACCTGCTCCTGGAGTGCGGTTCCGGCGTCGTATCGCGGCTTTCCGAGTTCATCTCCCCCTACGAACTCGATCACGTGGTGATCTCGCATCTACACGGGGATCACTGCTCGGACCTCGCCGTCTTGAAATACGCAGCCAACTACGATGTCAGCCCCGGGGCGCGCGCTACGCGGCGGGCCACGGATCCGGCCCGCGAGGAACGCGGGCGGGGCATAACCGTATACGCCCCGGGGGAGCCCGCCGACGAGTTCGCGCGAATACCCCACAAGGATGCCATGCGCGCCGAGGCCATCGACGAATCCACCAGCCTGCAGATCGGGCCCTTTCATCTCACCTTCGCTAAGACCGAGCATCCGATTCCCTGCGTGGCGGTGAGGGTGAAGTGCGAGGGTAAGACCCTCGCCTACACGGCCGACACCGCCCTTTGCGATTCCGTCATCGACCTGGCACGGGGAGCCGATCTTCTCCTGGCCGAGGCCTCCCTGCCGGAGGGTTGTTCATCGTTTGGGGGGCACATGACGGCCTCCGAGGCCGGGGAAATGGCCCTCGGGGCGGATGTCGGCGGACTCCTGCTCACCCATTTTTGGCCCGAAGCCGATGTCGAAGCAGCCAAACACGCCGCTTCCTCGCGGGCACACTGTCCCGTCGACATCGCCATCGAGGGGCGAAGTTACGATATCTGAACATCCCCAACACCCCGGTCGCAGGGTCCCCGTTTCCCGGGGGACCGACCGGGGTGTTGGGGTCGACCACCAGTGTCGACTAGCGAGTTCGAAGGGATGATCGTATGCCCGCGTTCGAAAACCGCCGGCTGAAGAATGGATTGGAAGTTAGCGTATCCGAGGATCCCGGCTCTCCGGCGATAGCCTTCTTCGTCTGGTATCCCGTCGGGGGACGCGACGAAATGCCCGGAAGCACCGGGATTTCCCACTGGGTGGAGCACATGATGTTCCGGGGAACCCCGCAGTACCCGGCGGGTCGTTTGGATCGCCTCATATCTTCCCTGGGGGGACACTGGAACGGCTTCACCGACGAGGATTGCACAGCCTTCTACCAGGTGCTACCCCGGGGGAACCTCGAACTGTCCGCCCGGATTGAAGCGGACCGGATGGTGAACTGCTCCTTCGACGCCG
>SLGS01000176.1 GCA_007136565.1 Clostridia bacterium
CGACCCCTCAACGCCGGTGGACAAAAATCGCCCAGCCGCCTAATGGATCGCCAGCGCCCCATGTACGCGGACGAAGCCAGGTCCGTAAGCCGCTCCGCCGACGGACTATCCATACAGCGCATTAGTCCCTCCAATACCCTCCCGGGACCGGTCTTGGCCAGCGTAACCGAGGGATCTGTATCGACGGGAACACCCAGCGTTGTGAGTTCCCTGGATGCCTCGCGCAACTCTTCGGACGAAGAGAACACCACGCAACAATGTCCCGGTGGAACACCCCCTCGAATAATTCCCTTGAGCCTGGACGCCACTTCATGCAACCCCTCGGGTACATCGGGAACGCGGATCGCCTCCACCCGGGGGCCGTTCTCAGGGTCCCAGCCCCGCGGATGAAAGAGTGATCGCGCGAGGCCGGATCGGTGCTCATCGGGATAATGGGTCAAGACCGTTTTCGCCAATTCGCCCAGGTGATCTCGTATTTCTCCCGGGGTGGGGAAAAGATCCGGGCGCTCGGGATCATGGGCGAGCAAGACGGTCATATCCGGACAGCGGTGAGACACGGCCGTCAGTAAATCCAAGGTGGGTCGATCCAGCTGCCAGAACCCCTCCACGGTGACCGAGTCCCAAAGATAGCCTTCGTCGTTTCTCAACGACTCGGCCAGGTAATTGAATAGTCTCGGTCCGTCGGCGATTTCGTGACGCCGGAGTACCTGTTCATATTCTTCGAATAGAGGCATGAGGACCGGCGGTGGATGCGCGATCTCACCGGAGGTCTCTCCGGATCGAACTTCCCTCACGAAGCCGGCCAGGGCTGAAATGGTTCCCTCCCGATTCCATATGCTCGCCAGGGCTCCGTCATTCGGTGGGGGCATCTCGGATATGATGGCGCGCAACAGGGCATTCTGTTCCCATCCCTGGAGTCGGCGAAAATCCGCGTCGTAATGGGTGGATAACTCGCTCAGCCACCCTCCCACCATCTTCAGCGGCGCGCCCGAAAGAGTATCGCCGCCGGATAACCCGGCCAGGATCGTCCGCCTCCGCGATAACAGTTCCCTATCGGGGACCAGGTACAGGTGCCCCCACCGAGTTTGCCGATCCTCGCTGGCTAGCTCCAGGCGCGAGCGCACCAGGGTTTGCAAATCGAGATCCGATGCCTTCACAATCCACCTCCGTGATCGCCTTCAAACGACTGGGTGGTCCCCGACATTACCCCGAGGACCACCCAATCAGCAATCAACTACTCGTAGTACCGGATCAATCGTCGCAGGAGCTGACAGCCTTCTCGGGCTGACACTTCTTCAGCCGCGCCTTTTCGCGCAATTGCTCCCGGTACATACTCTTTTTGGTCTGCATGATCAGTTCGACGAAACTATGTTTCCTCTTGCGGAGTTCCCGTCGTCTCTCGTCAAGCTTCTCCTTGCTTATACCAGCGGACATCTGGGCCATTACCTCCCTAAACCCTGCGGACGGCACTCTCCGGTACCTTGGTATTTACTTCGCCATTCGAAAGATATTTCCTTCCGAAAGGTGGGAGATTTGCTACCTCAATGTCCGCGTATGACTTCGATGGCCCTTCTATCCCGACGAATATCAACCCGACCCACGGGAAACCCACCAGTTCCGCGGCTGTGGAGGCCGTTTAACAAAGAAGTGCTGCGATCCTCGGGGACGGATATCAGCAAGCCCCCACTGGTTACGGCGTCGGCGAGGAGCAGACGCATGTACTCGGGGATACTCTCCTCGAAGGTCACGGCACCCTTTCCGCAAAGATAATCGAGATTCGATGAGCTTCCACCCGGGAAGACCCCCCGCTCCGCGAGCTCCCGGGATCCGGGCAACAGCGGGACTTCGTCCGCCCACAGCTGCAGGCTTACCCCGGAGGCATCCGCCATTTCGGCCGCGTGCCCGAGCAATCCGAAGCCGGTTACGTCGGTGGCCGCGTTCACCCCTGTCTCCACCATCGCCTCCGCCGCCTTTGCGTTCAACTCCCGCATCAGCGCAACGGCTGCGCGCTCGATCTCCGGACCGGCCAGATCGCGTTTGATGGCCGTGGTGACGACCCCCACGCCTATGGGCTTCGTTAACACCAGGACATCACCGGGGCCTGCTCCTCCGATGGTGACGATCCGGTCCGGGTGGACCATGCCCGTGACGGCCAGGCCAAACTTGGGCTCTCTATCATCGATGGAGTGCCCCCCCATGAGGGCGACGCCCGCTTCGGCGAGGATTTCCCCGCTACCCCTGAGGATATCCACCAGCACATCGAGGGGTAAGTCAGCCTCGGGGAAGGCGACGAGGTTCAGCGCAACCAGGGGCTTGGCACCCATGGCGTATATGTCCGAAAGCGCGTTGGCCGCGGCGACGGCGCCGAAGTCCGCCGGATCATCCACCACGGGTGTGAAAAAATCCACCGACTGCACCAGCGCACGCTCGTCGTCCAATCGGTATACGCCGGCATCATCGAGGAAATCGGTGCCGACGAGGAGATCGGGATCGTCGCTTTGGAAATCCACTTGGCGCATGACCTGCGCCAGGGCCTCGGGGCCCAGTTTACAGCCTCATCCAGCCTTGTCGGTCATCCGGGTGAGCCGTATTCTATCCCTCTCGGACATCGGTGATCCCCCCTTCTACGGATCGTGCGATATCGCCCACGGAGCGCAGCAGATCCGACACATCCCCGGGGAGAATCGTCCTGACGTCGAAGCAAATACCCCCGTGAGCGGCCCTGGCCACTACCGGCGTATTGCCGCACCTCAAGTTCGACAACCAATCCTGGATTTCTCCGGTCTCGGGAGTGCAAATTACCAGGTGAGTAGGTAAATCGGTTCCGGGGGAGGAACCTCCCCCGATGCGAGAGTACCCGGGCATCGTCTCGACCCCTCCCGGGAAGATGGACCGCAATTCCGATGCCATCCGTTCGGCCCTCTCCCCGAGGCGCTCGGATTCCTCCGCGATCATCCGCAGTGCCGGGATATCGATCAGTTCACTACCCTCTACGTAGGACGCCAGCGTGGAATTGAGAGCGGCGAAGGTCATCTTGTCCACCCTCAGCGCCCTCAACATCTGGTTCGCCCGCAACTTGTCCAGGAGATCGCGCTTTCCCAGGATGATCCCCGCCTGTGGCCCACCCAGGAGTTTATCGCCGCTGAAGGTGACCAGGTCCATTCCCGATTTAACGGCCTCTGACACGGCGGTTTCCCCGCGGAGTAGGTCCGAGTCCGCAGCGGCCAGGTAGCCACTACCGAGATCGAAGACGCTCAGTACTCCGGCCTCTTCGGCCATGGAGGCCAAGTCGTCCGGCGAGACTTCGGCCACGAATCCTCGGATGCTGAAGTTGCTCCGATGGATCTTCATCAGGGCTGCCGTCGCATCACCTATGGCATCCAGGTAATCGCTCGGGTGCGTTCTGTTGGTGGTACCGACCTCGACGGGAACGGCACCTCCGGAACGAAGCACCTCGGGTATCCTGAAAGATCCCCCGATCTCGACCAGCTCTCCTCGCGAGACCACGACCTCCAATCCCCGGGCGAAGGTGTTGAGGACCAGGAGGATAGCCGCAGCGTTGTTGTTCACGACCAGGGCATCCTCGGCACCCGTAAGCCTCCTCAGGAGTTCCCGGGAATATTCATCTCGGGTTCCCCTGGATCCCCCGGGGAGATCGTATTCCAAATCGGAGTACCCCTCGGCCACGAGGGATACGTGCCGCATCGCTCTCTTGGAAAGCGGTGCGCGACCCAGGTTGGTGTGCAGTACGACTCCCGTTGCGTTGATAACTCGGAAGGGCCCCGGGTTAGTCCAGCGGGAAATGGCCCTTTGAACCCGTGCCCAATACCCTCGATGGTCGGCTTCAAAGGGCTCATCTTGCGCACACGAGATGACGCCATCGCGATATTCATCCAAGGCGAGTCCCAGGGCATCGCGAACCACTTCCCTGGAATAGCGCGCCATCAGATCGCGGGCCTCGGATCTCGCCAATAATTCGTCCACCGCCGGGATGGACCTCAGTAACCTGCGTCTCGAGGCATCCATTAGGCTACCTCCGTCAGAGGGCGACACCCCACTCGAAGCTCTGCTTGAATACCCTGAGCAGCAACGAAGTATTGATTTCGCGGATGCCCTCGACGGCGCTGAGATCCTCGAGGATGAAACGCGACAGGTCCTCGTTGGTGGGAAATACTCCTTGAACGATGATGTCGAAGTTGCCCGTGGCCAAGCCCACGTAGTGGAGGGGCGGCAATTTGGCTATCTGTTCCGCGACGATCTTGCTCTTTCCGGGGTCCACGTTGAGGGCGATTATGACCGGGGACCCGAAGCCGATCTTAAAGGGATCGGAAACACCCGCTATGTGTATGATGCCCTCGTTGATCAACCGGTAGAACTTGCGGCGAATCGTACCCTCGGTTACACCGATTTCCTCGGCCATGTCCACAAAAGACATTCGCCCATCCTTTTGCAACAACTCCATAACGCGCTTTTCAGTCCGGTCCAGCTTAACCATTTCAGCCATCCTCCTCGGATTATTTGGATTTGATTGTCCGGGGCGAATGCTCGGCGAACCGAATAGGGCCGAGCGTGTGCACCGGGGCACACCCAATACGCTAAACAGCGCACAATCAGTCCCAGAAGTCAATCATTCGGCATATGCATGACCATATCCTCCAGCAATCGCAGTGCGAATCGAATAAGAGAGTCGTCGGTCGACATCCAGTAGATCCGACTTCATTCCTCTACCGCCACCGAATTCACCGATGTCACCGTCGGACCTGACGACCCGCTGGCAGGGGACGAAAAGAGGGAAGGGATTCTTCGCCATCACGGTCCCCACGGCGCGAGCGGCGCCGGGGCTTCCCGCCGATTCCGCCACCTCTCCGTAGCTCATGGTATCCCCCGGGGGGATATCAGCCACGATCCCCCGGACCGTACGGGCGAAATCCGTCCCCCTGGTCGCGAGCGGGGGAATGGGGCCCGGGTCGCGACCCTCGAAATAGTCACTGACCCAGCGGCAATATACCTCCGCAATTCCTTCGACCTCGGGGGCATCTCCGATTTCCCGGAGGAAATCGCAGTCATCGCCCCCCGGCAGGGTGCTCCTGAAGAGTCCCTCGGGGGATATGGCCAAGAAGACGGGCCCCATGGGGGTTTCTACGCGAGTCCA
>SLGS01000028.1 GCA_007136565.1 Clostridia bacterium
GTTGTAATCTGAACCGCGTGATCCTCGTAGGCCGGCAGGTGCCGAAGGGGCGTCGACCCGTGGCTCACCGGGCCGCGCTCGAGCCACTCTTGTGTCCTGCCGAAGCAATCCTTTAGTAGGTCCCTGAGGATGGGATCTGCGAGGGCTTCCTTGCTCAGAGGGGCCTGTCGAAATATCCACGCGACCATGCTCTGGCGCAAGGCGCCGCCCTGGCGAATGCGCCCGATGTAGTTGTTCGAAAAGCCCTGGTTGTAAAACTGGGATGCGAGACCGGGAGGGTTTGAGATCGCCAGATGAGCCTGGTTCATAGCACTATAGGATGTTCCCATGGTCCCGATCTTCCCATTACACCACGGTTGTCGGACAATCCACCGGCAGGTGTCGAACCCGTCGTCCACATCCACGGGTCCGAAGGGTTCGGGGATTCCCTCGGACTCGAAACGCCCCCGGACGTCCTGGGCGAGGACGGCGTAACCGCGGCGAGCAAAGAAGGTGCAGTGACGCGCCAGGGCGGTGCCCGTTCTGTCGTAGGGCGTGCGCTCGATAAGGGTGGCGTGTGGCCCCAAGATGGGCTCGCTGCCCTCGGCGGGAAGGTAGAGATCGGCGGTCAACGATACTCCATCTCTCATCGGGATCTGCACCGTTGTCTTATGCACGTCGGCGTACCTGGAGGTCACCACGCTCAACCCCTTTCATTACCTTGATGTTCCCCACGCGAGCCCCTGTACCTGCGCGAGAGGTCGGAAAGCCGCGCACGAGAAGCACCATTCAACTCGATTTCCGCCGTCCGATGAAGGACGCCGCCGCCGTAATTACCAGGATAAACCCCGCCGTCGCACCGGGAAGGGTGATGCCCACGCCCACTAGGTGTGGTGTAGCGACCATTGCTATCCCCGATGATAGGAACAGGATCGCTGCTGGGAGCGGCCTGTGGACGTGCAGGACACCCCCCGCCACGGCTACGTTGGAACTCGCGAGCAAGATGAGCGCGGTCAGCAAGGGCGCCCCGGATCCTTCGACCCCGGGCAATGCCGAAGATGCGGGATCGTGGCCCGCGTCTACACCCCCGGTGAGAATCGACACGGCGATCCTAAAAAAGGCATCTACCAATCCGAGTCCCGCCCCGATTAGTCCGGCTATCGAATACCTGAGTCCATCGACATCCGTGCCGAGCCTTTGGGATATCAAGTTGCGAGTCCTCACGGGTCGACGGCGAAACAAGGGCACCTCCATCTACATCATCGATACCACCGGGCATTTCTACGTCGCGCCGCGGATAATCCTTCCAAACCGCGAAACGATCAGGGCCCCGTCGCCATCGACGGGGCCCTTCCGTTACATCAAGTGCGTAGGGTTTGTGTCGGGCGATCTCGGATCAGGATGCGTCTTCGAGGGCTCGTTCCAGGGCCTGGACGAACATGTCCGAGGTACTGGTGGCTCCGGTCACGGCGTCTACATCCGCCGATTGGGCCTCCAGGGCGCGTTCGGGAAGCTCTTCGAGCGCCACGGCCCACTCCTCGTAATCGTAGGTTTCGGGGGACTTGGGCTCTCCATCGGCGTATTCCTCCATGGAAATGGAGACGATCTGGCCGAGGAGAATGCTCACTTCGACCTCTACCCAGCCGCCGCGATCCGATTCGTCGGAGCGACCACTGTAAGTGCCATCCTCGTAGGGACCCTGCACCAGGGCCGGCTCCTCGTTGAGGGCACGGCGTAGCGCCTGGACGAACTTATCGTAGGTGCTGGTAGCTCCCGCTATACCGTCGATGTCGGAGGACTGGGCCTCGAGGACGCGCTCGGGAAGCTCTTCCGCCGCCACGGCCCACTCTTCGTAGGTGTAGGTGTCCGCGGACTTCTCGCTGCCGTCACCCTGGAATTCGCGCAGTTCGGCTTCGACGATTTCTCCGTTTTCGACGACGACGCGAGCGCTGACGTACCCCCGGGGTCCGGGATCGGAATATCCGACGTGTTCACCGTCGACGAAGGTAACGTCGGCGGGCTCTTCTTCACCCAGGGCGCGACGGACGGCCTGCACGAACATGTCAGAGGTGCTGGTGGCTCCGGCCACGGCGTCGATATCGGCGGACTGGGCCTCGAGGACGCGCTCGGGAAGTTCTTCGAGCGCCACGGCCCACTCCTCGTAGTCGTAGGTCTCGGGGGACTTGGCGACTCCGTCGGCGTATTCTTCCATGGATACCGAGACTATGTGCCCGAGTAGTACGTTAACCTCTACCTCAACCCATCCATTTCGCGCGGACGTATCGGAACGACCCGCGTGGGAGCCGTCTTCGTAGGGGCCCATTGCGAGGGCGTCATCTTCACCGAGGGCCCTGCGTAGCGCCTGCACGAACTTGTCGGATGTACTGGTCGCTCCGGCGTAGCCATCTATATCGGTCGATTGTTCTTCGATGACTCTCCACGGCAGCTCTTCGGCAGCTTCGGCCCATTCTTCGAAGGAATATGTCTCGGGGGTCTTCTCGCTACCGTCACCTTGGAACTCGCGCAGCTGCACATCGGTGATGGTTCCGCGCTGAACTACCACGTGCGCGGAAACGTATCCGCGGGGCCCGGGATCGGAGTAGCCCACGTGTTCTCCGTCGGGGAAGGGCCCGGTCTCGTCGTCTTCTTCGCCCAGGGCGCGACGGACGGCCTGCATGAAAAGTTCACTGGTGGAAGTGGCGCCGGCTATCGCATCCACTTCCGAGGACTGCGCTTCGATCACGGCGGCCGGCAATTCTTCGACCGCCACCGCCCACTCTTCGTAGTCATAGGTTTCGGGAGTCTTTTCACTTCCATCGCCGCGGAATTCCTTCATCTCGACCTCGACGATTTCTCCGTCGGAGATCTCCAATTCGACCCACACGTACCCGCGATGGCTGGCGTCCGAAGCTCCTTCGTACGTGCCATCTTCTAGATCGAAGGTACCCGTCGCCCCTCGCCCTCCGCAGGAGGCGAATGTCAGGGCTACAACCATCAACGATACGAATGCCAATGACCAAACCTTTCGCACTTATATCTTCCTTTCAGGATCTTACTGCAAATGATGTTCGAAAACTTCAAGAACACACCTGAAGCGATCATACAGCACATCCGAACGCCGTTCAATGCCCCCGCTGATATCCGTATCCAGTTCCAGGAAGGGGGAAACTATCTCCGCATAGGGAACATCGCGTGGTCCGTGGGGCCTCTATTGAGGGAGATCTGTCCCGCGTTGTAGTATTGTTATCAGAGATGAAACGGAAATAACCCGCGATGCCGGGATTTCTTGAGGGCGATCCCGCGTCCGTACCAATTGGGATCAGAGGTGAGAGGATGCAGAAGCTCGAGGTAGTCCGAATGGGTCTATTCCTAATGATCGTCTGCGCGGTGGCGGCCCTGGCCTTGGCCTTCACTGCCACGGCCACCCAGCCGATTATCGATGAGAACAGGGAGAGGGAACTCCAGGAGGGCCTCGCCGAAGCTTTGCCGGGTGCCAGCGATTTCGAGTTGGTCGAGGAATGGGACGGCGGATCCATGTACGAGGGATACGGAGACGATGGAACCGTGGGTTACGTGGTTTCGATAGAACGCTCCGGATACGCCGGCCCCATCACGGTGTTGGTGGGAATAGACATGAGTGGCGCCGTCGCGGCCCCGATCAAGATACTCGAACACACCGAAACCCCGGGCCTCGGTTCGAACATCGAACTGGATTGGTTCAGGGAGCAATTCGAGGACAAGACGCGAGAAGATGCCCTCGCCGTAAACGATGACCTGGACGGCCTCGCCGGGGCGACGGTATCCGCCCAGGCCGTTGCCGGCGCCGTCGCCGACGCCCTGGGGCGCTGGTCGACCATGATGGCGGGCGTGGCCACGGGCCAAGAGATCGCAGATATGGATGATGGCGTATATAGAGGTAGTGGGCGCGGCTACGGTGGCAACATCGTGGTCGAAGTGGAGATCGTGGACGGGCGGTTGGTGCGAGTAGACGTACTGGAGCACGCCGAGACCCCAAGCATCGGCGGTCCGGCCATAGAGCGCGTCCCCCCCGAGATGGTCGAGGAACAGGCCACCGAGGTGGAGGCCGTAGCCGGCGCCACCGCGACCACCTGGGGAGTAATCGAGGCCGTCGAGAACGCCCTATTCGCCCTGGGAGTGGAGGATGCCGACTTCGACCTGTCCGAGATCCCCGATGGTACGTATGAAGGCGAAGCGATGGGCTACGCCGGGGCCATCCGGGTCAAAGTAGAGGTAGAAGATGGCGAACTGGTCGGAATCAGGATAGTCGATTCGTACGAAGTGCACGAGTATATAGCCGACGTATACAGGCTCATCCCGAGGAAGATGCTCGAGGAGCAAAGGATCGACGTCGATGCATATTCCGGGGCCACGGAGACGACGATGGCCATCATCGAGGCCGTGAAACTGTCGCTACTGCAGTCCGATGAGATGGCGGAGGCCCCGGTGAACGATGTGGACTTCTCCTCGGTGCCCGACGGCGTTTATCGCGGCCGATCCGAGGGGTACGGCGGTGAAATCACGGTCGAAGTCGAGTTCGCCGGAGGCGAATTGGAGAGTATCAGGGTCCTGGATCACAAGGAGACCCCCGACCTGGCCGACCCCGCGATCTCTGCTGTAACGGAGGATATCCTGGAGCGGCAGAGCATAGTGGTCGACGCGCAATCCGGCGCCACCGAGACCAGCGAGGCCATTATGAGGGCCATCGAAGATGCCGCGCGCCGGGCCATCGCGGGCGAGGAGCCCGGTTTCGAGGAAGTGGATCTCAGTGTCATCCCCGACGGTTCCTATCGCGGTTCCGCCGAGGGTTACCGCGGCGAGGTAGTCGTTGAGGTGGAGTTCTCGGGTGGCCGCCTGATCAGGGTGGAAATCGTCGAGCACGAAGAAACCCCCGAGATAGCCGGACCGGCGATCGATGCCGTCACGGATCAAATCGTCGAAGACCAGGAGATCGAGGTCGACGCGTACTCGGGCGCCACCGCCACCAGCGTCGCCATCATGGAAGCGGTCATGGAAGCCGTGCGCGCGGCCCTAGACGAGGTTCCATAGGGTGATGTGAGTTAATCTGGCGAGATCCACCACCAGTCGATGGGACTTGAAGACCTTGGACCCGGGGGACACCGCTTACCCCCGGGTCCACAACCGTCGA
>SLGS01000140.1 GCA_007136565.1 Clostridia bacterium
CCCGGTGGGCACCAGCCAACTTTCCGCGGATACTCCTAAACCGGAACACGCGGAAGCAACAGCGCGCTCCGAGCAACCCTTAAGCAATGACCAGCATTGCGAGTAGTCGTATGGGATGGTGTTCAAGGCCCATCGCAGAAATGATTCTCTTTCTCCCGGGAGACATATCCTCTGGGGAGTCAGCGAGGAGAGTATATCGAATATCCTTGTCTTGGTCCCAGGGATTCTGAACCGAATGAGGTATTATGGCCCTCGGGGACGAACTGTCGACCAGTAGGAAGCAATACTCGGTGAATTCGGCAATGTCACCGGCGCACACAATAACGTGAAAGCATCCCCGACGAGACTTGTCGACGCGATACGAGAACCGTATTATTCCCGCATCATAGAATCAGAATGGAGCGATCGACATGGAATCGCGGCACGACGGAAGCTACCACTCCGACAACGATCACCGGTTCGAATGGCGTGACATGGACTTTTCCAGTATCAAGGGACTGGGAGATAAGGTGTTCGCCTTCGCCATGACTCTATTGGCCTATAATCTCGTCATACCCGATTCCGCATCGGGAGACCTGGCAGAGGCATTAATGGCTCAGGTCCCACAGTTTCTCGCGTTCATACTCAGCTTTGCCGTCGCCGCCCAGATATGGTGGCAACATCACAAGCTGACCAGTATGTTCCAGGGTATGGAACCCGTTATGGTGGGACTTTACTTCCTACTACTCGCGGCAGTAGTCCTCGTGCCCTTTGTGGCAGCCCTAGTCGGTCGTGCACCGAACGCCCGCGCGGCGGTAATGCTCTTCATCGGCCTATTCATAGTGATCAACTGCATCGCCATCCTGTTGACACTGCGGGCCCAAAGCGTCAGTGCCTGGCGCACTCCCGTCAGCACCTGGATGTTCTATTGGCTGGTCTTCAATTTCTTCGGCGGAAATGTCGTCCTGACCGCAGCCTTTTTCGTCTCGATCTGGTACCCGACAAGTGGACTGCTCATAGTGGCGACTGGTGCCGTGATCGGGCCCCTAGTCGCCCAAAGGTTTCACATTCCATATGCGAGCTCCGACTAGATTTTGATCGAATGCCGAAGTCTTTTCAACGCGGAGCGTCGATTACATCATGCGGGACAGAGCCATCGATGTAGAAAAAGACACGAACCTACGAATCCCAATCCCGGTGGGCTATCCGATCAACTCTCTCGTTCGGGGCGTCCCGGCCATCTCTGCTTAGCCGCTACTACGATTAACAGCCTAAGCATCCTCCCTCCTCGGTGCCCGTGCCTACTCATCCAAAGATGCTTATCATCCACGCGTTCGAGGTACCCTCAGGATAATGATCCACCTTCTCCTCAATTACGTAAGTTGACAGTGGTGCTAAGCGCTACGATAGCACCGTCCTTGAAGCCGGGATTCGTCTGCAGGCTGCTCGCGTAACCCGATGGCCTATTCATCTATTGGATCAACCTAAGAGTACGTGTGGATCCGCGACGCCCGACGGAAGACCAACCAGAGATAAACCACGGGCCAGACCGTGTAAATCGCATACTCTGCGAGGAAGAAATATCCGTTGTGGAAGATGGGGGCATCGTATAGATTCGTTGAACCCGGGGGTACACTAAGCGCAATTCCGTCCTCGATGAATCCACAGCCATGTCACTTTGGCGAACTCGCAGATCCGCGGGCACAATGTTACACGACGCTGGAATTAGGGCGCTCCCAGGGAACATGGCAAAAACACAGCGAACAGATGTGAAAAGCGCAGATTGGTTAACTCAGCGGGGGAACCCATTCACGATATGAGGAAAAACATCACGGGTATTCCATGGAGGACATCTGTAAAATGTGCAGAAATACTAGGATATCGCCGGGGTTGCCGCCGGGGAGTCTTGCCCCCGGATGGCCCCGGTTTTGCGTCGGGAAGGTTCGTTCGTCCCATGTCCCCCATAATCCCGTGTTCCATCGTACCCAGGCCCGCATTATCGAAATCGTCGCTTCGGAAGGGCAGTACTCATGGCAGAGAGGTCCACCATCGCCGGGACCTTCGGGGCCCGCATAAGGATCACCCCACCCGACACCGGACTCTTCCTGGTGGAGGGTCGCGAGATGCCTCCGCGCCAAATCATCTCCGCCCACGGCGGGCAGATCGTACTAGCCATCCCCGGGAGCAACCGTGTATTGGCCCTCCTTCCCGGGACGGCCTACTCGGGACTATTATCTCATCGAGATCTACGTCACATCGGACCAGTCTCCATCGACCCGGAACGCTTCGAGTACTTCATGGAACACTCGGGACTCGGTCGACGCCCGTAGGCACCCCTTTTTCACCCTCAACTCGTGATGATGAAGCGCCTTTTGAGAGGGGTATATCCCATGGCAAAATCCAGCGTTGGCCAGGAACTTCTCAACGTCCCCCTGCCGGACATGGTGATGAAACTCGGCCTCGGCGTAGCCGAAGCCCAGCGGGCTCTCGATGAAAACTCCGTTGAGACCGCCAAAGAACTCGCGGACACCACCATTCCCCTGGTACTTTCCACCGTGCAAACCTTCCACGAAGACGGCAGCGTCAGCTTCGACAACATGCCCCCCGTGGACGTTTCGCTGCTACAGATCGGCTTGCTACCTACTTTCTATCAATTCGCCGAGGCCACCATCGAGGTCACGATGGACATAAAGACAACGTCTTCGACGGACACAAGCATCAAGGTAGGCGCCAAGGCCAAGGCCGGCTTCGGCATGTGGAGTGCCTCGGTTTCCGTGGACGTGGCCCACAACCGCAAGTTCGGAAAAGAGGTACACGGGACCAGCCGCCTGATGACGAGGATGGTACCCGTACCGCCACCGCCGCGCATCGCGCCGGAGATCGTGGTCAACGACCTCAGGCCCGCGCCCGAACCGACGCCGACCCCCGAATGATCGTTGAGGAGGTTTCGCGATGAACGTACACATAGACCCCGAACTGCTCAAGAGGTTACGGGGCTTTCGCCAACCCATCGTGGATCCCAAGACACCCGTGAAAGAAGCGGACATGGCCTCGTTTGGCGACCTGGTCCGGATGCTCGCTGAGGGTATCGCCAGCGCCCAGGCCAGCCTGGACCGCACTTCCGCGGAACTGGTGGTGGAACTCGCTAATACCCGGGTGTGGACGGTCCCGAGTATCACAGAACGGATAGCAGAAGACGGAACCGTAACCTACGTCCAGGGTGAGCCCAGGGAGGTCTCGCTCCTGGAACTGGGGCTGCGTCCCACCTTCTACCAGTTCTCCCAGGCCAGTGTCGACGTGGCCATGGATATCAAGATCGTGGAAAACGAAACCGAGACGGGAACCGGCGAGAAGCGGATGGCCATGTACGCCGATACCGCCAGCGTGCGCTTCGAGCGAAAGCTGAACCGGGACGTGAGCGCGTCTTCGCGACTGAAGGCCACCATGGTACCGGTTCCCATGCCCCTGCGTCTCGAGCCCACGATGAGCACACAACCCGCGGAAGAGGAGTGATGCCATGAGCGAGGAGCACCGCACACCGTTGGATCCCGACCTGCGTCGGTTCCTCGAGGGTGCCGGGCGATCGATGTCCCTGGCGGGAAGTGATCTCGCCGAGGGCATCGATTTCCAGACGAACATGATCATCGCCTCCGCGGAGCTCGAGGCCCGGGTGGCCCTGGAGGCCGACGCCAAGGGAAGTCTTCGCGTTCACCCGATATCGGCCCGGGACCTGGAGTCCAAGATCTCGTCGGCGGCACTCTCCACCCTGCGGGTGCAATTTGTCACCACGGCTCCCGAGCCAGCGGATAAACCCGGGAAGGTCCCGACCAAGGATCCCGGGGACGTGGTCGATGAGGTGCGGGGGCGCACCGATATCGCTCGCCTGGAGGAGATCCTCGGGCGGATGAAGGTCTCTCCCACGTTCGTACCCGAATCGGGACGCTGGCTGGTAACCGTCACCGACCCCGAGGGACGATTGGTTCGCGAGATCGTCCTGCCCGACGAGAGGAGGGAGTGACGTGCCGACTCCACTCGACCCCCGGGACATCCGTAGGCTGGCCGCGCTCCAGGCGGAGCTCGATGCCCTGAAGAAATCCTCCGGTCGGCTAGCGAGCGAACATCGGCAGCTGCAGAAGAAGCTGACCGAGACCCAGGATGCGCTGCTCGCCGCCGAGCAGGTCAAGGCGCGCTATGATCGGGCCCTCTCGGAGTTCGATAAGGCGGCATCGACGGGCCTCATCGTCCGTCCGGAGGAAACCTCGGTCGCGGCCTTCGCCCAGGCGGCCGCCGCGGCCCTCGCCGACGCAGCGTCGCGGCTGGAGGAAGCCGAAAACCGCGCCGAACAACTAACCCGAGAGCTGGAGGACCTGCGGGAAATCGGCACAGACGATGCTGCGCTCGAGCGGGCCCGGGAAAAACTGGAGTCCCTGCGAGAAGAGACCGAGGCCCGCGCCGAAGAGGACAGAGCGCGCATCCGGGAGTTGGAGGAAGCCCTGGACGAAGCGCTGAAGTCGGTCCCCGCAATCGACGAGGCAGATGACGTCGCCGTCGCCCTCCTAGGGGAGAACCGTCGGCTGGCGGAAGAAGTAGAGGGATTATCCGGGGATCTTCGAGCCTTTGAGGATCGCCTCGCGGAAGCCGACGGCCGTGCCGAAACGGCTCGACGCGACGCAGAGGATAAGATGCGGGACCATTTCGAAGGCGTGATCTCCGAACTCCGTCGCCGGGAAGCGGTCGCTCAAAAGCAGCTGGCCCACGCCACGGCCCAGCTGAAATCGGAGGGACGCGAACCGATAATATCCGCTGAACGCGTATCCATGATGATGGAGGATCTGTTGCAGGAGGTGGGCGCCCACCTCCCCGGGCTTCGCGTCGCCGAGGGAGAACTGCGACTCAAGGTGGGGTTCGGATCCGCGGGCGATGCGACGGGATTCGTCATCCCAACTGCGGGCGGGGAGGCCCGCGAGTACGATGGACTCGGGGAGATCCTCCTTCGCTTCGAGGGGACGCCCCGAAAAGAAGACCGCTGAGCTAACTATCCCATAGATGAAGACACTGCGGCGCCGCCCCGAGCGGGACGGCGCCGCTTACTCTTAACGCAGTATGGCCTCGCCAACGGGGTTCCCCCCCCCGTCGACTCGGTATTGCCTACCGGATTTC
>SLGS01000002.1 GCA_007136565.1 Clostridia bacterium
CCCCGTCTTGCCCGTCCCCACCGAGGAATTGAAAAAACGCATCGAGATCCCTGCGGTACGCCGCCAATGTATTGCCGGCGAGGCCGCGCTCGATGCCCACATAGTCCAAGTATTCGTCCACGGGATCGCGATGCACCGTTGCCACCTCCAGGGGCCGTCGAATCCTCCCGAATCGGGGGAGGACCTCTTTGAAGTCCGAGTCCCCCGCCATAACACGACGGGGGACTCCGGGGTGGTTTGAACCGGTCAGTCCATCGAGACCGGGTGTCCTCGGATGAGGCTCAAAGCACCTCGTCGATGGGCGTGTAGGGTAGGTCGTGGGCCTGGGCGACCGCCTCGTAGACCACGTGACCCTCGAGTACGTTTACCCCGGGCACCAGCGTCGGGTCTTCTTCGACCGCGCGCTTCCACCCCTTGGCCGCGAGGGCCCGAGTGTAGGGGAGTGTTACGTTGGTCAACCCTATGGTCGAGGTCCTGGGCACGGCTCCCGGCATGTTCGCCACGGAGTAATGCACCACGTCGTGCGCCACGTAAGTGGGGTTCGCGTGGGTGGTTACTCGATCGATGGTCTCCACCGAACCTCCCTGGTCTATCGCGACATCGACGATGGCCGAGCCCGCGGGCATAGACCTGACCATTTCCTCGGAGACCAGCTTGGGAGCCTTGGCTCCCGGGACCAAGACGGCACCGATGAGCAGGTCCACGTCCTGCAGCTCCTCGGCGAGGGTGAAGGGATTATTCATCCTGGTTTCCAGGCGTCCACCGAACACGTCGTCCAGGTAGCGCAGGCGACCGGCGTCGATGTCGAAAATGACGACGCGAGCGCCCATGCCCATGGCCATCTTGGCCGCGTTGGTACCGACGACACCACCACCGATTATCACTACTTTGGCGGGGGTCACTCCGGGTATGCCACCCAGGAGTACTCCGCCTCCACCATTGTGCTTTTCCAGCACCTGGGCGCCGACCTGGGTGGCCATGCGGCCGGCCACTTCACTCATCGGGGTCAGTAGCGGGAGGCTCCCGTCGGGGAGTTCCACGGTCTCGTAGGCGATGGAGACGACCCGCTTCTCCATGAGCACCTTGGTGAGTTCTTCTTCGGCGGCGAGGTGGAGATAGGTGAACAGGATTTGCCCGGGACGGAACAAATCGTACTCGGGCGCGAGGGGTTCTTTGACCTTGACGATCATCTCGGAGGCTTCAAATACTTCCTCCGGGGTACCTAGGATTTCCGCTCCGGCTTCCAGGTACCTCTCGTCGTCGAATCCACTGCCCACCCCCGCGGTAGATTGGACGAAGACCCGATGACCATCTCCGACCAGCGTGGCAACGCCGGCGGGCGTCATGGAGACCCTGTGTTCGTTGCTCTTGATTTCCTTTGGTACTCCGATTTTCATTTCTTGACCAGCTCCCTCCTCAAGATTCCTCGTATGTAAGGTCGAAATCGTTTCCGATCGTCACCAATGATATCATCTCGTCGCCACGGGTGACAGATGAGCGGGAGACAGTCCACGCGACTAGGCGCCAGCTCCCGGCTCGTTGATCAACATCTGGATGGCGATCAGGGTCTTGGCGTCCCTACTGTTCCGCGCCTCGTCGATGGGAATCCACCTCGGACGGGTATCTTCCCCTTGGTCGCCGGGCGGTGGGCTCTCCAGGAGCACCGGGTCCCGGGCGAGGTAGAGGTGGACCAGCTCATCGGTGAACCCCGGTGAAGTGTAGAACACGGCAAGCGACTCCAAGCTCGTGACCATGTACCCGGTCTCCTCCGCCAACTCGCGCCGCGCGCAATCCTCGGGGCTTTCCCCCGGCTCCACCCGCCCCGCGGGTATCTCCAGCATTTGTCCCCCGATGGCGGGGCGCATCTGCTCCACCAGGAGAACGAGCCCGTCCCCACGCCGTACGGCCAGGATCGCAGCCACCTCGCCCATGGTGGCGACTTCCCAGGGGCGATGGCGGTATCGCACCCGATCCACCTTGATCAGTTTCCCGGCGAACAGCCTCTCCCGCTCCATGATCTCCTCCCCCCGGGTAACGGTGGCGCGGGATCGCGGGTACCCGAGTACCACCGTCAAGAAAAGGCCCGGTCCCGGGAGGTCCATCCTCCGGGTCCGAGCCAAGTTGCCAGTGATCGCCGTCGTCCATCCGCGCGCAATCGATCAGATCTGGTTTCGGTAATCGTGTGGCGATCCGGATTCCCGATCCCCCCCGGGATCGGTGAAGTTGGAAGTCTCGTAGGCATCGATCACCGATTCTATCGCAGCCCTACCCCTGTCTCCGTCGACGACTAGGCTCGATCCCGAATGAAAGCCACCCGATGCGCGCGTCCTGGACGACCCCAGGAGACAAACGACGACTTCTTCGGAGGAGAGCCTAGCTACATCGAGGTCCTCGAGGTAAACCTTGGACTCGGGAGGGAGGGCCAAAGCATTTACCGCGGCTACCGCGGCCTCGGCGAATACCGACGGACTCCTGCTACCCGATCCCGCGGACAGGGCGGATCCTTCGACGGTCTCCCCCTGGGTATCGCGCAGGGTAACGGACACTTCCATCTTTCCTTCGTCGATTCGATTGGAGGTTCTCACGGACTCCAGTTTGAGTCTCGACGGGGAGGGCGCGTCTCCGGAAAGGATGGGCTCGCTCCCCGTCGATATCTGTGCGACACTTATCTTCTTATGATCGACCCGAAGCTTCCACTTGGCGGCCAGGGCACTCTCGACGTCCCGCACGGCCTGCTTGGGATGGCGCGTTGGCCCGGCGAGAACATGTATCTCCTCGAGGGCTCCCCATTCGTTGGCGACGACACGACAGGCGTCTATGCCGCTCAGGCTCCCCAGGAGACGTTCGACCTCTTCGATGGCGACCCGTTCGGGTAGCCTGGTTATTTCACCATCCCCAGCGATCATGGAATTCCTCCGTCGATCAAAGTACTTTATCCCTTACGTGCTTCGGGTCTGTTCTTCGAATATCTCGCGGCCCCTGGCCAGGGCTTCGAGATTAACGGGAATCAGCCCGTGGTGTCGCTCGGGGAGAACTTCCGGCAACACCTTCTCGAGTACTTCGAAGGGAAGCCCCTCGAGGCTACCCATCATGGCACCCAGCACTACCATGTTCGCCACCCGGGGATTCCCGATGGCATCGGCCTCCTGGGCGGCTGCGACCTCGATGACCTCGATGTCGTCCCTTTGCACCTCGTCGGGGCAGAGGGACGTGTTCACGTAAAGATACCCCGAGGGCGCCACCGCCGGCTCGAACTTGGTGAGCGACGGGAGATTCATGACCGCGCAGTCCGTCGGCTCCGTCACCACCGGGGAACCGACCGGATCCTTGGAAAGGACCACTCCGCAGTTGGCGGTTCCGCCCCGCTGTTCGGGGCCGTAGGAGGGAATCCAGGAAACGTGTAACCCGTGTTTCATGCCCGCGTAGGCCAACATCTGACCCATGAGCATAACTCCCTGACCACCAAACCCCGCGATGAGTATTTCGTGATACATTTCATTCCACCTCCTCGGGGGTACGAAATTCTCCGAGGGGATAGTATGGAATCATGTTTTCCTCGATCCACTTGAGGGATTCCACGGGTGACATACCCCAGTTGGTCGGGCAATTGGAAAGGATCTCTACCATGGAGAAGCCCTCGCCCCGCTCCTGGGTTTCAAAGGCCTTCCTGAGGTACTTCTCCGTCGTCCGAATACTGCGGATATCGTGACAGGAGCCCCTTGCCAGATAAGCCACGCCGGGAAGGGTGGCCAGCATCTCGGTCATCCGCATGGGATGACCGGTGGTCTTCAGGTTACGCCCCGAGGGAGATGTGGTGGTCTTCTGACCCTCCAGGGTTGTGGGGGCCATTTGGCCACCCGTCATCCCATATATGGCGTTGTTGACGAAGACGACGGTAATGTTTTCCCCGCGGCTCGCGGCGTGAACTATCTCCGCCGTTCCTATGGAAGCCAAATCACCGTCTCCTTGGTAGGCGAAAACGAAGGCATCCGGCACGGCGCGCTTGACACCCGTGGCGACGGCCGGGGCGCGGCCGTGCGCAGCCTGCTGGAAGTCGCAGTCGAAATAGTCGTAGGCGAAAACGGCGCACCCCACCGGGGAGATCCCCACGGCCCGATCGGCGAGATCCATATCATCCATGAGATCCGCGATCATCCTGTGGGCGACTCCGTGTATGCATCCCGGGCAGTAGTGCGTGGCGCGATCGGTTAATGCTCGGGGCCTGGTAAATACCGGTTTCATCGGTCATCCCCCGTTCCCCGCATGAGTCGTTTTACGCTCGATGTAATGTCTTTGTGGTGAGGCATGACTCCGCCGGCGGTCCCGTAGAACTCGACCGGAACCGAGGAGTCCACCGAGAGCCTGACGTCTTCAACCATTTGCCCGAGGCTCATCTCTACCGCCAGGTAGCCCCTGGCACTGGAGGCGAGATCCGCAAAGGCTTTCTTCGGGAAGGGCCACAGGCTTATCGGGCGCACGAGTCCCACCGAGTGTCCCTCATCCCGCAAATCCTGCATGGAACGGCGCGCTATCCTGGCGGTGGTTCCGTACGCGACGATGAAGTATTCGGCATCGTCGTTCACCACTTCGTAACGGACCTCCGATTCTTCCATCCTGGCGTGCTTTCGGGCCAGGTGCTGATTGTGGGTCCAGCACTCATCCGGATCGAGATATAAAGAATTGATCAGGTTGAGTTCGTCCCTACCGCGACGCCCGACGGTGGCCCATTCCTTGGCGGGAAGGGACGAGGGATCCGTCATTTCGGGGAAACGAACCGGCTCCATCATCTGCCCGATGACCCCGTCACCCAAGATCATCACCGGATTCCGGTACTTGTCTGCTATATCGAAGGCTTCGTGGGTGAGATCGACCATCTCCTGTAGGGTCGAGGGACCGAGTACGACGAGGCGATAATCCCCGTGCCCGCCCCCCTTGGTAGATTGGAAATAATCCGACTGCGCGGGCGCAATGTTGCCCAGTCCGGGCCCCCCGCGCATAACATTTACGATAACGGCGGGAAGTTCATCAGCCGTCATGTACGAAATGCTTTCCTGCTTAAGGCTGATACCGGGGC
>SLGS01000139.1 GCA_007136565.1 Clostridia bacterium
CGTTTTCTGCACGTGCCTCCGAGGTCGTCTCCCGGGATGGGGCTAGCTTAGCCCGGCGCTAACAACGCTGGCCTCTCCCTTGAGACCGAGCAGCACGACCTCCAATTTCTCCTCCAACTTCCACTGCCTCTGAGCCATCCTGAGATCCCTCCCATGGGTATTCTAACCCGGATGACCCTACACCCCCAAAGTGTCCAGCTCCCTATGAAGCGCGGCAGCGGAGCTCAAACCGACACCCGATCCGAGGCTAATCGCGAGGGAACCTGCCGGCACCCTTCGAGTTTCCGAGGGGCGTCTTCACGTGCCCCCATCTCCTCCATTATGACTATGAAGCCGGGCACCCGGATGCGTTCCAAGGCCTTCTACTCCGCCCCCGCACGGGCTAGAGCCACATGTCGAAGCGACGGATGTACCAAACCTTGACCACCTGGATGAGGGCGCAATAGGCCACCAGCGTCAGAAGCAGCCACGGGAAGTAAGCCCCGGGCAGGGTCACGAAACCGATGGCCGCCCCGAGCCCGGTGAACGGCAAGGCCAGCCCGACCAGCATCACCACGAACGTGGTGATTAGGACCGGCACGGCGGCGGTGCTCTCGAGGAACGGCACCTTTCGGGTGCGGATGAGGTGGACTATGAGGGTCTGGGACAAGAGCCCCAGGACGAACCACCCGGTGTGAAAGAGGGGCGCATTCTCCACCGTCCGGGCCCCGAAAACGAACCACATGAGGGCGAAGGTGGACAAGTCGAAGAGGGAACTCACCGGGCCGACGAAGAGGGTGAAGCGCGCGATGCTCTCCGGGTTCCAGCGACGGGGTCTCTCCAGGTACTCCTCGTCGACCGTATCCCAGGGGATGGATACCTGGGAGACATCGTAGAGCAGGTTCTGGACCAGCAGGTGGAGGGGGAGCATGGGCGGGAACGGCAGGAGTATGCTCGCCAGCAGCACGCTGAAAACGTTCCCGAAATTAGAGCTCACCGTCATCTTGATGTACTTCATGATGTTGCCGAAGACGCGCCGACCCCGGGCGACGCCCTCCTCGAGGATCAGGAGGTTCTTCTCCAATAGTATGATCTCGGCTGCCTCCTTGGCGATCTCCACGGCGTTATCCACCGAGATACCCACGTCGGCCTCCCGGAGGGCCGGCGCGTCATTCATCCCGTCCCCCAGGAAACCCACCGTGTGCCCGTTCGCCTTCAGGGCCGAGACGATCCGCGATTTCTGAAGGGGCGCGGTGCGGACGAAAACGTCGTTCTCCTCCACCGTGCGCCGGAGTTCTTCGTCGGACATCCCGTTCAGGGTCGGGCCCTCGACCACCCCACGGACCTCCAGGCCGATCTCGCGGCAGATCCGCCGCGTGGCGACGGCGTTGTCCCCGGTGATCACCCGCACTCCCACGCCTCCCCGCGCCAGGGCCTCCAGGGCGGCTCCGGCGCTCTCCTTGGGGGGATCCAGGAAACCGATGGCTCCCAACAGGGTGAGCCCCTTCTCGTCGGCCGGGGAATACTCACCGATGTCCCCGGGGAGCCCGCGGTGTCCCACCAACAGGACCCGCAGCCCGCGATCGTTCATGCCGTGGGCCAGTTCGAGTATGTCGCCCCTCAGCGCATCGTCCAGGGGTCGTATTCCATCGGCGGTCTGCGCGCGCTCGGAAACCTCCAGCATCTCGTCCACGGCTCCCTTGGTGACGAGATGTACGCCCGCCGCATCCTCGAGCACGACGGACATGCGCCTTCTCACGGTATGGAAAGGGATCTCCCCGAGCTTTCGGTAATCGGGGAGCACATCTCGCATCTTCTCCGCGTCGGCGTGGGCCAGCACGGCATCATCCAGGGGGTTATTTAGCCCGGTCTGGAAGCTGCTGTTGAGGTACGTGTGGTGGAAGACCCGGGCGTCCGGTTGACCGTCCAGGCCCAGGGCGCACTCCATGGCGACGCTGTCGTGGGTCAGCGTCCCGGTCTTGTCGGTGCACAGCACGTCCATGGCCCCGAGGTTCTGGATGGCGTTGAGTCGCTTCACGATGGTCTTCCCGCGAGCCATCTCCACGGTTCCCTTGGCCAGGTTGGCGGTGATGATAGTGGGTAGCATCTCGGGCGTCAGTCCCACGGCGACGGCCAGTCCGAAGACCAAGGCCGCGAACCAATCACCTCGTACCAGCCCTCCCACCAGGAAAATCACGGGAACCATGATGGCCATAAACCTCAACAACAGGAGACTGACGTCGGCCACGCCGCGATCGAAGCTGGTCGGGGGATGATGACCGACTAATTCCCCGGACATGGCTCCCAGGTAGGTGTCGTCTCCCGTGGCCAATACCAGCGTCCGCGCGGTACCGCTGACCACGTGGGTACCCATGAACCCGATGTTGTCGAGGTCCAGGGCGCTCACCGCCTCGAGGTACTCGCCCAGGTCGTCGGGGTCCGCCGTCGGCAGCCACTCCGAGCTCTTCTCCACCGGGAGGGACTCCCCGGTTAAGGAAGACTCGTTGAGCGCCAGGTTGTTGGCCTCCAGGATGCGGAGGTCGGCGGGCACGATGTCCCCCGCCGACAGCAGTACGATGTCCCCGGGCACCAGTTCGTCGGCGGGCATCTCCCTCGGCCCGTGATCCCGTCGAAGGGCGGTGACGGTTCTCCGGATCATCGAGAGCAATTGGTCCGCGGCGCGATTGGCCTGGTATTCCTGCACGAAACTGAGGACCGCGCTGAAGAGTACCAGGGCACCGATGATGACTAGGGCGGTGAGATCCTCTTCCCCCGGGGGCGCGAGGAGGTACTCGGTGACGAAGGAAGCCACGGCCAGGATGGCCAGCACGCCGACGAAGGGGTTGGCCACCGCGCGAAGAAGATGGGTGTACCAAGCCGGCGCCCGTTCCCGGGCCACGGTGTTGGCTCCGTATCTCTCGAGCCTTATCCGGGCCTCCCGGTCCGAGATGCCCGCGCGATCACTCCCGCGGGCCTCGAGTACCTCCCCGGGTGAGGCCATCGCCACCTCCACCAATCGTCCCGAGGCGCGCGCGACCGCCTCGTCGACACGCCCCCTACTCCGCCCCCCGAGCATTCCACACCTCCGCAGAGAACTGGATTCCATACTTGCCATCCGTCGGATTATTCCGCATGCCCGCGAGCCTATCCTCCCCGGCCATATGATCCCGTCATCCCCGGACCGCGACATTGTCTCGCGGTGTCCCATCGCGGTGGCGTTCTTTACCCCGCCGACGGCTGGCGGAGAACACGCGACGCCCGGGCGTCGAAGAGGGCGCGCCCCGTGGGCGAGTGTAGCCGGTGCGGGGATATCACCACTCTTCGCGGCCCGGTCCCTCCACTTCCCTCAGGAAGCTCCGCACCGCCTCGTGGAAGGCCCCCGGGGCCTCGAGGTTGGTTACGTGCCCAACCCCGGGAATCACTACCAGCTTCGAGCCAGGTATCGCGGCGTGCATCTCGCGGGCAACCCGCAGGGGCGAGCGTTGATCTCGTTCGCCGTATAGTAGCAACGTGGGCACCTCTATGGTACCCAGCATCTCCCGCAGGTCGGCCCGGGCAAAGGCCCGAAGCATCGTCCGTGTCGCGCGCGGATGGAAGTCACGAAGGATGGGTTCGAGCTCCTCTAGGACCGCCGCCGGGGTGGACGGGGTAAACATGGTCGGTAGCAGGGCTTCGGCGACGACCCCGGGGGGTTCTTTGGATAGGGCGAGTATCCCTTGCAGCCTGGCCTCGATCTCCTCGGGGGACAGCGAACCGGCGCCCCCGGCATAGGCCGAGGCCAAGATCAGCGTCCGGGGAATACCCGGGTACTGGTGATAGAGTTCCAGCGCCAGGCCGCCGCCGAAGGAAAGGCCCAGTACATGCGGTCGCTCCAGCTCCAGGACCCCGATGAACCCCGCCAGATAATGGGCGTAGTCCGAGAACGCGAGGCCCTCCTCGGGATCGGAGGATTGCCCGCAACCCGGTGCATCCCAGGCGACGACGGTGAAGGCGTCGGACAATGCGTCGAGCTGCCTCCGCCATACTCGGCCATCCCCGAGGGCACCGTGCAAGAGCACCAACGGAGGTCCCTCTCCCGCCATTTCGTAAGCGATCTTGAGCCCACGGACTTGCACTTCGCCCGCGTGCCGCGAGGCACTTGCGCACATGTTAGCTCTCCTTTCGATGCTGCATCGGCGGCGGGAGCGCGGGGAGCGCAAACCCGCTCCACCATTAGAAGCATTGTGAATTAATTTCCCGCAATCAGCTAGGTTTCGTGGATCGGTATCGAAGCATAGGTCATACCCCCCTCGCGAGGAGTTGATGTCCATCGTGTTCGGTAAGCCGTATCAATCTGGTATAGGGAGTCGCCGTCTGTTCCAGACGTTTCGCATCGATGCGGTATTGGATTTGGATTTCATCCGCGACCGGGTCCGCGACACCTGCGATCAGGAAAGTACCCGTGGCCGTCCTCCCCGGGATCCGGTATTGCTGTACCGGATGATGCTCTTGGGGTTCTTGTTCGATCTATCCGAGAATCGATTGGAGCAGGAGGTCCGGATGTACGCGGGGTATCGCTGGTTTTTGGGTCTAGATTTCAACGATTCCGTCCCCGACTGGACCACCCTGATCAAGGCACGTCAGCGTTGGGGCATGGATACCTTCCAGGAGATCCTCGGTGTGGTAGTCCGCCAGTGTGCCCAGGCCGGACTAATTCGTGGTGAGAATCTGGTGGCCGATGGGACCCAGATACGGGCTCGGGCGTCAGTGCGGAGCCTGGAGCGACAGGTCTACGCATATTGCGAGTCCCTTCGGGAGCACCAGGAGGATGAGGAGGGTGACGCCCCTCCGGATCCTCCGCGACAAACCGGGGTTCCCGATTTCCGAGGGGAATCCTTTCGCAATGAGACCCATCATTCCCGGACGGATCCCCAGGCGCTTCTGTATCGCAAGAGCCCGGGTTCGTGTCGAACATACTTTTGCCGAAGCCAAGGAGTGGCATGGGCTGAGGCGAGCCCAGGGGTACGGACTCGAACGATGTCACTGGCAGGTGCTGATGACTGCTGCCGCCCAGAACC
>SLGS01000168.1 GCA_007136565.1 Clostridia bacterium
TCAAAGGCCAGATATCGAGTCGTGCGCATCTCGGCTTGTGTTGCCAAAATTCCAGCCTGTGGTTGGATGACGAACCGGTAATCGATCGGGGCGTTTTCTTGCATCCCGATTTACAGTAGCCCGGGTGCCCCGAGGGTAGAACACCCCCCGGTATGATGCCTCCGGGGGGTGTTGGTCGTTCAGAGGGGTTCGTCCGTCGAACGGATCATGGTCAAGAGCATCTTGAAATCTACCGGGGCGTCGAGGGCGTGGGGTTCATCCGCGGGCATGACGATCGCCTCGCCCGCTACGAGGGAATGGCGTGTGCCGGAGATGATGACCTCGGCGCGGCCTTCGAGGACGTGTACCAGCGCATCATAGGGGGCAGTGTGCTCGCTGAGTCCCTGCCCTTCGCTGAAGGCGAAGAGGGTTACGGTTCCCACGTCCTTTTGCATCAATGTCCGACTGACTACCGATCCCTGTTGATAATCCACCAATTCCTCGAGGGGCCTCACTTGGCCCATGATTGCGTCTCCACCCGTTGTGGACAATGGACATTCTCCCTTCGCTTCCCGCCTGCGGCGTCACGATGCATATTCCATGGACGAGCGAAATTATCACTCCAGCAATACTATACCGTTCCAGGTTACGTAGCCCTCGGTCTTTCCGGTGAATTCGAAGGGCATCCCGGCGTTGTCGGCGGTCTTTATTACGTTGATGGACATGCCCTCCAGGGCCGGTCGAGCCCTGTAATCCCGAACGCACTTGCCCGTGTCGGCCCCGGGACATCCACCGGCACTGGCGTGCAATTTGCAATCATCGGCTTCTCCTTCGCGAAGCATTTCGCACCAACGACAATCTCCCCCTCCAAGGCCCATGGCGAGATAGCAACCCATGTCCATGGCGGTTCTTTCCAGGTGGTGGAGAATCTCGTGGAGGCGATAAACGGAAGGATACACCCAGTTGTAGTCGTCCCCCATGCCGGGTTCGGCGCCATCAGTTTCCTCGTCGCCCACGACCTGCAGCATAAGGGCCACTTCGTACTCCGACACCATCTGTGCCACTTCCGCGGGGCCGGGTAGATTCGGAGGGCAGGTGAGGGATTTACCGTAGGATGTGCACCGGGGTATCAGGCACTTCATCTGTACCCGCTCCTCGACGCATATGATGGACGGAGATATGATGCTGGCTCGATGGGCGCCGTTTTCCAGGGCCCAATCGACCAGGTGATCGAATCGTTTAGCCTGCGATCTCAAATTTGGCATCGTAATCCTCCCTGTTTTCTATCCTATATACCCCGGGACCGCGGGACGCAGACACTACTATCCCGAGCGGCGAATGAGGTTACGCGACGCGGTGGAAGGCTTGGGGAAGACCGGCGGGACGCTCTCTCGGTGCCCCGGTCCCGTGGGAACTCTATGATCTACATTTCGAGGTACGGGGCCGGGAATCCCCCCTGATGCCGGGTGGGGAGTGCAAAAGGGGCCTCGCCCGGGCTCCATTTAGCATGAATCCCGGGCAAGGCGTGAGCCAGGGGGGACGAGGTCCATCTCGTCCCCTTAACGTCCGTCGGATCGAGGTAATAGCGTCAATATGCCTTCGCTACCGCCGTCGATTTCGTCCCAGTCGAACAACATCGGTATCAGCAGGTGTTCGGACCACGAATCCGCCTGGTCGGTGTAGTGTCGGCTCCCGGGGTGCCCCGAGCTACCGAGCGGAACTATCCACCCGCATCGGTTCCAATCGGAGAGGTCGAAGGCGTACCTGCCTACGGCCGTGCCGACGACGTCGAATCCGTATCCCGGGAGGTAGGATGCCGCCTGGATAGTGTCGGCATCGCCGGCCATAACGCGTTCCGGGGGATCGAGTAGGTGCGATTGGTCGGGGTATTTGTCGCTCAGCGGGTGCTTCGGCCTGGCTCGATGGACGTTGCCCCATCTCCAGTCGGATTCTTCGGTCCCGAGTTCCGACTTGAGGACCTCGATGGCTCGCTCCAGGGAGCGCGCCATGACTTGCGCCCAGGAATCGTCGGGATCCAAGAGCCTGTCGTCGTCCTCGGATATCGCCTTGACGATGGCCCCTCGAAGTTGGAGCCTTATTCGGGCGCCGGGCATTCCGCAGAGAATTTCCCGCTTCTTCTCTCCCAGTATTCCAGTGAGGACTTCGTCTACCAGGATTTCGCGAAAGGTGCTGTATACGGTGGGTTGCAGGTCGCCGGCCCGCATTTCCCCGGTCCAGTTCGCGAGCATATCCCGGGCCCATTGCAGCCCCTCGTCCTCGGCGGTAATTCCCTCCAGGAGTGGGCAGAGCTCGCGGGCGGCCAAGGATACGATGTCGGAGTGAATCCAGGGCATGTCCTCTATGGCGAATCGCTCTCGGGACCTGAGGAGTTGGAAGAGTCGTCCGGCCCGGTATCCGGGGCGGAAATCGACGCCGATGTAGTGGGGGTAGTCCGCACCGACCACCCGATTATTGGCGGTGGCGAAGATCCCCTGCTCGGGATCGCGGCAGGCGGGCATCTCCTCGAAGGGAACCCACCCGCGCCAGTCTCCCTCGCCCGTCCACCCGGGCAGCGGGATCCATCCGGCACGGGGAGGCCTAACTGGTAGCCTGCCCCGGACTCGGAATCCGTAATCTCCTTCTACGTCGGCGAAGAGGAGGTTGTTGCAGGGTTCCACCCATGCCCTCGTCGCCAATTCCAAGTCGTCGGCCGATCGGGCGGCCATCATGGGTACGAAGCAGTCGAATGTGGTGTTGTTCTTGGAGGTCGCCGACCAGCGGAAGCTCAGTCCGTAACCCTCTTCGGTGTCGCCCGATAACACGGGACCGTTTCTAGTTTCCACGATCTCGATGTCGCGATCCTCGCCGCCCTTTACCCGGATGGTTTCCCATCTCGTTTCCGGCATCAGCCACTCACCTCGATACAGGTAGCGGCGATTATTGAAGCGTTCGATGAAGAGGTCCTGGTTGTCGGCCGCCGTGTGAGTTATGCACCAGGCGACGCGGTCGTTGTGGGCGAAGTGCGGAAAGCCCGGGACCCCGGGGAAGGACAAGCCGATCACTTCCAACTCCGGCGTCGACAGGTGGTTCTGCCAGTATGTGTTCGGCACCTCCAGCATACGATGTGGATCTCCGGCCAATAGCGGTGATCCGGACTCCGTCTTGTCGCCACCGATCAGCCAGCTATTGCTGCCATCGGATCCGTCGCCGATCCACTTCAGGTTTTCCGCCTCCGCGAGAAATGCCTCCAGCGCGGCGTCGACCTCCTCGGCTTCATGCGGTGCCCCGGGGGGCAGGATGACCGGATGGCCCGCCGGGTAAGCCGGAAATAGTGCCGCAGCTCGTTCCGCTCCCAGGGCGTTGACCAATCTGGCCCGAAAAGCCTTCATCTCCCGGGTACCCATTCCCACGTGACGAACCAGGAATACCGCCATGCAATGCCACGGCTCCCAGCGCTCGGGCTTCACTTGGAGAATTCGATACTCCACCGGGAGTTCATCGACGTTCGCGAGGAAAGCGTTTACCCCCGCGGTGTAGGCCCGGATCATTCCCCGGGTTGGAGGCTTTAGTGCTTCGAAATCCTTTCGGGCGGCGTGGGCCAATCCCATCCTGCGCATGAGGACATCCGAATCGAAACCGTCCTCACCCATGATCTCCGCCCAGCGTCCCATCGCTTTCATCCTGTCGCAGTCCATTTGGAAAAGTCGATCGGAAGCCGCGGCCCATCCCTGTCCGAAAAATGCATCGGCGGGAGCTTGCGCTCGCACGTGGGGAATGCCCCAGGCATCTCGTTGAATGACTATCGGTCCCTCGGGCCCATCTACCTCGAACTCTCCCTCGATCGGGGGGAGGGAGTTCTGCAGTTGGTCTCGAGACACGTTGGCTTGCATACTCAAATCACTCCTCGCTTTGCTCACCCTTACCCGGGTATAACGGGCAGAATAATTCGGGAAGGGTGGTCTCGATCATGATACACGGTGTTCAATGCCACCTCTACGCGACGGTGGCGGCCCATGGGTTCACCGGTGTTCGGATTGATGTCGAATCTGGGCCAATTGCTGCTGGAGATGTCCAACCTGATGCGGTGACCCCGGGCGAAATACATCGAGGTCGGGGGTAATTCGATGTTCACCTTGAACACTTCTTCACCCTCGAGGAAGCGGGGTTCGCTCCAAGAATCCCGGTATCTGGCCCGGAAAATCCCGTCGGTGATGTTCAGCGCTACTCCGTCGGGGAAATCCGGATTCGGGGGGTAAACGTCCACGAGTTTCGCGGTGAAGTCGGTGTCCCGAGCCGAGGAAGAAACGTACAACTCGACCTCGATGTGCCCCGTGACCTCCAAGCCCTCGTCCAGGGGAGGGGTCTGGAAGACCAGGACGTCGGGACGCGAGGTCAGGGGGAGGGTATCGCCATGACCGAGCTCCGCTCGGGCCCTCTGATCGAAGGCTCCGGCGGTCATCCGGAGTCCTTGCACCGAAGACAGGGGTCCGCCCACCGTCGGAACCGGGTCCAGCGGATTGTAACGGTACGTCGTAGAACTCGCGATATCCTCCGGTGCCTCGTAGCCTAGCTCACCGCGTTCGCCGAGGTAGAAGTGGGTTTCCCTCGCCCGGGCTAGCGGCCACTCGTCTTCGAATCGCCAATACCCTCCCACGTCGATGGCGGGCTCCGGTTCGCTTCGCACGAGCCTGCCGCTGCCGCCTCCCATGACGAAGATACTCACCGGGGATTGTTCTGCCAAGCCGGTGTCCATTCCGCGAAGGGTTTCGTCGAACCAGGCCAGTCGAATCTCGTTCCATTCCGGGGCCGCCGACGCGCCGAAGTGTGCTTCCCCGGACCTGGCGATCTCGGGTGTCAGACCGCCGTGCGTCCACGGTCCAACTATCAGGCGAAGCGATGCTTTCTGTATCCCGGAGAGCTTCGTGAAGGCGCGCGTGACGACGTGGGAGTGGGAGTCGTACCAGCCCGTGGCGAGATACCTAGGTACATCGGGGAGATCGTGCCAGCGTCCTTGCATCCAAATCCCGGGCCTCATCCACCAA
>SLGS01000011.1 GCA_007136565.1 Clostridia bacterium
ATCAGAGATGGTAAGATCGGCGCAGTAACCACGGCGGGCCCCGAAGAAATCCAGGCCAAAGAGATCGTGGACGCCGAAGGTCGGATGATACTTCCCGGGATGGTGGATGCGCACGTTCACCTCGATGAGCCGGGACCCGCCGTAAACGAGGACTTCACCACGGGGACGCGTGCCGCCGCGGCGGGGGGAGTTACTACCGTCGTGATGATGCCGGGCTTCATCCCCTGCGTTAATGATGCCGAGACTCTCCTCCAGCGCAAGGACCAGTTCGGGGAGAAGACCTTCGTGGACTACGGGATGCTGGGTGGTGCCGGCGCACAGATGCTGGACACCATCGTCGGGCAGGCTGAGGCCGGTGCCGTCGGGTACAAGAGTTACATCCGTCCATACAACCCCCAGCGTCCCGGTTTGATATGTAAGGATTCCGGTGACGTCTACGTCACCCTTCAAAAAGTCAAGGAAGCCGGTATTCGCGTCGGTTTCCACGCTGAGGATTTCCCGGTCATCGAGAAGCTCACCGAGGATCTGCTGTCCCGGGGTAGGACGGGTTACGCGGATTTCCACGGTAGCAGGCCCGAGAGCACCGAGATCCTCGCAACACTGACATTGCTCGAGGTCGCCCGCATGACCGGAGCCCCTCTGCACCTGGTTCACATGAGCAGTCCGGATGCCATCGACCTGGCCATACAATGGAGGGAGTGGGGCACAGATGTCACTATCGAGACGTGCCCGCACTATCTCCTCCTCAGCGACGAGGATACCGCCAGGGTCGGTCCGTATGCCCAGGTGGTACCGCCCCTTCGGTCCCCCGAGTCCGTCGAGCGCCTTTGGGAACAGGTGGAGGACGGGCTGATAGACATAATTGCCACCGATCACGCTCCCGGTATCCCCGAGCGCCGCGCCAAGGGACACACCAACATGTTCGAGTCCGGTGGAGGTCTATCCGCCCTCGAGACCGTCATGCCGTTGTTGCTCACCGAGGTGGCCGGGGGCCGGATCAGCGTGGAACGCCTAGTTGAACTTACCGCGGAAATGCCAGCGCGTCTTTTCCAGATGTTCCCAAGGAAAGGAACCCTGCAGCCCGGTGCTGACGCGGACTTCATCGTGTTGGATCCGGCTGTCGAGTGGACCGTCGACATAAGCAAGCTGGAGACCCGCGATCCCGAGGCGGCCAAGATCTTCGACGGCAGGAAGATCCAGGGCAGATTGGACGAAGTCTACGTCCGCGGAACCAAGGTGGCCGAGGCGGGCGAGTGCGTCGGCTCGGGCGGCTACGGCGAGTGGATAACCCCGGTTAAGTAAGCCGAACTCGGCGGAACCAGGACATGGGATGTCCGCCTCGAAACGGGGGGATGGCGAATTTGCCGTCCTCCCGGTCTGTTACGGCCGGTTTACAGGTGCACCGCGTTTAAAGGAAGCAGCGTTCCTTGATGGAATTAGCATCTATTAGATAACTACGGGAAATTGGGCGGTGGAGAAACCCTTGAGAACGCATCCTTCGCGAAGAGTGCACTTTGTACTCTTGAGCATACAAATTCTAGTTGCGGTGACGCTCATCGTCTTCGGCGCTTCCGCTTCGGCGGGTGCCGCCGAGATTTCTCTGCTAATCGATGGCCGTATTGCGGAGTCGGATGTCGCCCCGAGGATAGTCTCCGAACGCACGCTCGTGCCCATCCGGGTGATTTCCGAATCCCTGGGCTGGGAAGTCGAGTGGTTGGCTCATACCCGCCAGGTCTTGATAATGCGGGATGCCGGTGGCGAGGAAGAGTTCTTGATGCTCACCGTCGAGGACAGGCTGGCCCTGGTAAACGGGGAAGAGCGGGAAATGGACGTCCCTCCGATCATAATATCCGGGAGAACCATGGTACCCATACGGTTCATCGCGGAGGCCTTCGGTAGCGAAGTCGACTGGGATGGGGAAAATCGAAGGGTTACGATCGCTTCGGCGGATCCCGTCGACGCCGATCCCGACGGGTACGGTGGATCGGGTGAAGGACCCGACGAGATCCACGGTTTCCAGTTCACCAACCGGGGCTTCGAGATCCAGATCTCGGGAACCTTCGAGTGGATGCTCGTGAGGGATGCGGGTAACATCATGATGCTCCGCCTTACGGGCACATCCTTGGGCAGTGATTTCCCGACAGCCCATTCGTCGGAGTTGGGACCGTTCGATCGCGTCAGCTTCGATGCAGGGCGGGGGTCCGACGGTGCCGTTTACGTCTCGGCCTCCCTGCCGGAGGACCTGGCGAAGGAGATAATGGTTTCCGATTCCGGCCTGATCGTGGAGACGGCCCACCTTCTCGATGTGAACCCGGCGCACGATGCATCGGGCCCTGGGGTCAGGCTCGAGACCAGCATTCCCGTAGAGATACGCACGTTTACCCTCAAGAACCCGGCTCGGGCCGTGGTGGATCTCTACGGAGTTGAACTACCCGAGGTTTTCGATACGGATGACCTGCCGGAGGGTATTCTCGAAGCCGTCAGGTTCGGGCGTCATCGAGAGGAGGCCGGGGATATCTTTTCGGGGACCCGCATAGTGTTCGACCTATCGGAGTACCACGTGCCGGTGATCTCCCAACGGCAGAGGGAAGAATCGAACGAGGTCCTGATCGGCTTCAAGAAGTCATCCATTGCCGGGAAGATCATCGCCATAGATCCCGGGCACGGTGGACGGGATCCAGGGGCGCAGGGACCTACGGGAGTCGCCGAGAAGGAAGTGAACCTCCTCGTTTCCGAAAGGCTCAAAGCGATACTGGAATCCGCCGGTGCGATCGTCGTAGCGATCAGGACGGAAGACATTTACGTGGCGCCCTACGATCGACCCGAGAAGGCGAATAAGGCCGGGGCGGACGTATTCATTTCAATCCACTCCAACGCCGATCCCCGGGGCGTAGCCGAGGGGACCGAGACGTATCACTATCCGAATAATGACGATAGCCCCCGCCTCGCGGAAACCCTCCACCACCAGCTGGTGAACGCCCTCAATAGCAACGATCGAGGAGTGCGCTACGGTAATTTCGCGGTCCTGAGGGAAGCCGTTATGCCGGCGGCCCTCATCGAGTGCCTTTACCTCAGTTCCGCGAGGGAAGAACGCCGTCTCGTCGACCCGGCGGTCCAGGAAGCCGTAGCTCGGGCGATCCTGGCGGGCCTCGAGCAGTTCTTCGCCAACTAACTCCAGAAATACAAACGATGGCTTGGGATCCACCTACGCGCGAGGCGGTGTCTTCGTGCGTTGTTGGTCGGGTGCCGTTCTGATAGCGTTTACCGTAGTCGACGGTTGGGGGTAGCCGATTGAAGTCTTTGGCCCTGTTATTGGACATCGGAAGTACTTTCACCAAGGCACTAGTGTGTGACATGGATTCGGCGAAAATTGTCGCGCGTACTCAGGGTCGCACGACGGCCCGCGAAGATGTCATGATCGGTGTGCTCGAGGCGATGTCGATGCTGGAGGAGCAGGGCTTCCCCGCGGACTTGGATAGTAGCCTCTATCGCGAGCGCTACGCGACGAGCAGCGCCGCGGGAGGGCTGCGGATGGTGGTAATAGGATTGACGCGGGGGCTGACCGCCAGAGCCGCACGGGAGGCTGCGACGGGTGCTGGTGCCCGGGTTTCCGGTGTCTTCGCCGGGAATATCGGACGCCGTGAGGTCCTGGAGATGGTGCGATTGCGCCCCGATATCATACTTTTCACGGGTGGCATCGATGGCGGCAACGTCGATCATGTGTTGAACAATGCCCGCTTCTTGGCCGATATGCCGGCCAGGGCCCCGGTTGTCGTCGCCTGTAATCGCAAGGCTTCGGGACGAGCCGCGGAGATTCTCGCTCTCGGGGGGTTCGAGGTGCACTTGTCCGAAAACGTGATGCCCGGGCTGGATGGGTTGGATGTGACCCCGGCCCGCGAGATAATCAGAGAAGTCTTCATGCGCCACATAGTGAAAGCCAAGGGCCTGGGAGTACTCTCATCGCACCTGGATATGGACGTAATGCCCACGCCTTACGCCGTCATGCTCGCGGTCGAGGTCCTGGGTCAAACCGAGGAGGCGATGGCCGTCGACGTGGGAGGGGCCACCACCGACGTCTACTCCCATTCTTTCGGCCACCCCTGCGAGGATGATCTGATTCCCAGGGGCCTCTCGGATCCCGTCTTGAGGAGGACGGTTGAGGGAGACCTCGGGGTCCGGGAAGGAGTGAGATCGCTCCTGGACGTATCTCGTTTGAGTGTGCTCCGGGGTGTCCGGGAGATTGCATCGGATTTCGGACGCGATGATCTCGACGAAGCGATTTGTCTCAGGGAAGTGCAGACGGACTATATACCCCGGGACTCCCTCGGGGAGAGAGTAGAGATGGAGCTGGCGCGTGCGTGCGTGGATGCGGCCACGCGCAGACACGCTGGGGTTGTCGAAACAGAGGATTCTCCGGCGGGGCCCGTCAGATACCTTCGGGGCAAGGATCTCAGGCGAGTGAAGGTTCTCGTGGGGACGGGTGGTGCGTTCTTGGCGGCGCACCGGCGTGGGGATTCGGCGGACCTCCTCGAGGCCGCCCTTTATTCGAACGACGAATCGACCAGGCCCCTCGATCCCAAGATGATGGTGGATCCCGGATACGCCATGTTCGCCGCGGGCCTCCTGTCCCTTCGTCACGTGGAGGTCTCACGGGGACTGCTCGGGGAGTTGGAATCGGTGAATGTGCGGGATTGCGAAGATGGGAAGGGAGCAACACGTGGCTGAACGGGGAGCTGTTAGGGTTGATGGCCGCATGACCGATGAGGTCAGGCCGGTGAAGATTACGAGACATTTCACCAAGTATGCCGAGGGATCAGTACTGGTCGAGACGGGAGAAACCCAGGTATTGGTCAACGTCAGCGTTCAAACAGGCGTTCCCCGGTGGTTACGGGGCAGCGGTAGGGGATGGGTTACCGCGGAGTACAGCATGCTGCCGCGATCCACCCAGGACAGAAATATCCGAGAGGTGAACATCGGTAAACCTTCAGG